>CAZFNT010000116.1:5524-9668 GCA_964520315.1 uncultured Gemmatimonadota bacterium | reverse complement strand
GCAGCAAATCGGCTCTCGTGCCGGGGCCGTCTTCCTCTCCCCGAAAGACAGAGAAGATCGTGCCGATCGAAACGTTGGCATCGATGTTCGAGGAGCCGTCGAGAGGGTCGAAACAGACCGAGTATTTGCCGCAGATCAGATCCGCGGGAACCGGAATGACATCGGCTACTTCTTCCGACGCCATGACGCAGACCCGTTGTGATCGGCTGAGGACACGGATCATGACGTTGTTGGCCCAATCATCGAGCCTCTGGACCTCTTCGCCCTGAACATTCGACTCGCCCGTCAAGCCCAAGAGCTGGGTCAGTCCCGCCTTGTTCACCTCTCGGTTGATGATCTTGCCCGCGAGCGCGATGTGGTTCAGCAGATCGGAGAACTCACCGGTCGCGAAGGGGAAGTGCTTCTGCGTCTCCATGATGTGGCGCGTTAGCGTCATGGAGCTGAGGGTCATTTGGGTCGGATTCATGATCTCTCCCGGAGGAGTCTTCGGTGATTCGACATCGGCTGGATCCGCGTCGCACGCCTGCCCCCTCCATTGTGACCCAAGGCGCGGGAGGTGCGCAATCTTCCGGTTATCCTGGGCTGACACCCACCGATGGAGCCCCAAATGATCTCCCGTCTTCTCACCGCAATCGCGATCCTGGCCGCAACCGGCTCCGCGCCCGCTTTCGCGCCGAGCCGGAGCACCGAGCGCAGGCCTACCACCTTCGACGACTTCACCTCGCCGGAACCTATCGGATCCGAAAGCGCTCCTTGGCAAGCATGGATCGACTCCGAGATCGGTACCGTCCACCGTGTGGCGTGGAACCCCCAAACTGGGCTGCCATCGCGAATCTACCCGAGCTCGACGGAGATCGACGCCGATCGGCAGCTCGTGGACTGGCTCGCGGAGCACCTTCACGCCTGGTCGGAGCTCGCCCGAGTCGGCGTTGACGATCTGCGGCCCGCATCTCACCAACGCGATGTGCATGGACTCGAGATCGTTCACCTGCGGCAGTTCGTTCGCGGCATCCCGGTGGAGGGCAGCCATGTGGGTGTGGCGGCGAGAGGTAGGAAGATCGTGTGGATCGCTCTGGATCTGATCCCGAACGCGCCGGAGCTCACGCCTGCCCCGAGGATCACGACGGCGTTGGCCATCCGAATCGCCGCGCGCCATCTCGGGGTCGACGCGGACCGGATCGACCCTGCATCGGTGGAACGGCTCGTTGTGCCGGTCCCGCGGGCGGGCGGCGGAGTCGCGCCTCGTCTCGCGCTGCAGGTGCCGATCACACGGCCGACGGAAGTGCGCAATCTGCGGGTGCTGGTCGATGCCGCGGAAGGCACGGTGCTCGATGTTTGGGACGCCAACCGCTACATCGACATTCCGGGGAGGATCACGGGCCTCGTCTACCCGGAGTACGGCATAGATCCTGGCGTGAGTGTTCCGCTTCCGCATGCGAAGATGGAGATCGTTGGCCAAAGTGTCGCTTACACCGATCCCGACGGGTACTTCGCCGCGCCGGTGGACGGACCGGGTAGCTACACATACAAGACGAAACTGAGAGGCCTCTGGGCAAAGGCCGACGAGTTCCTGACCATCGATCCCAAACGGACGGGAAGTGCAACTGCCGGTGACACCCTGCTAGTGGATTGGGATGGAACCAAAGCGGAAAAGGACCAGCGAAACGGTTACTACCACGCAACCATGCAGCACGATCTGATCAAGTCGATCGATCCTGGTTTTGCCGGCACGGACTACCGGATGAATGTGCGAGTGGGGATCGGATTCATGGACAACGCTTTTTGGGACGGATTCGGCATCAACTTCGGCGCCGGATTCACCGTGTTCCGAAACCTGGCCGAGTACTCCGATGTTGTTCTGCATGAGTACACCCACGGGACCACAGACAAGATCTACGGGTTTCTCCAGCCGAGCAGCGCCATGCACGAAGGCTTTTCGGATTACTGGGCCTGCACTGTCAACGACGATCCGCAGGTCGGCGAAGAGATGATGTTGAATGGAGAGCCCTACCTTCGCACAATCGCAAACAACAAGGTGTATCCGGAAGACCTGGTCGGAGAAGGCCATGTAGACGGCGAGATCATCGCGGGCGCCATGTGGGACACCCGACTGGCACTCGGCGCCGAAAGCTCGGACGACATCTTCCATTTCGCTCGCTACCTGAAGGCGAAGAAGATGGATCTGTACGCTGTCGACGTTCTGATCACGGACGACGACGACGGCAATCTGCTCAACGGAACGCCTCATGGCTCACGCATACACCAGGCATTCTCGCATCATGGCCTACTCGAAGCGATCGACCTCACCATGACAGTACCCGAACCGCCCGATCCGCTTTCCCCTGGGGACGCCATATCTTGGGAGGTCGAGCTGACCAATGGCGACGCTTGGAACCACTTGGTCGATATATGGGTCGAGGCGGGTCCGTTCTCGGTGGAGGTCGACCAGGAGATCGTCGTCGCTCCCGGAATCAGCTTCGTCGTCGTTTCGGGTACTGTGCCGGTCAACGCGCCCTCTGGCCCGATCAGCATCTCCACGCTGGCCGGCATCAGCGCACCGGAGCGTCACATTCCGAGCTCGTCGACTGCCTTTGTGCTCTCGATCGAATAGGCGTAACCCGAGACCGGGGGCGGCGCGTCGAAAGGGCGAAACAAGAGATCATGCCCCTAACGACCCCCGTCCCGGTGAATAAAGCACGCTCCGAAATCGAAGACCGATTCGGTAGCTTTGTAGAGAGCCACCGAGACATGGCCGTTCGACTGGCCTGGCGACTGGTGGGTGGCGACGACGCATTGGCGGAGGACGTTGCTCAAGAGGCTTTCCTGAAAGCGTTTCGTGCGCTGCCTCGATTCCGTGGCGAGGCGGAGCTTTCGACCTGGTTTTACCGTGTGCTGGTGCATCAGGCTCACAGCAGCACACGAAAACGGGCGACACGGCGCCGCCTGATGCAGCTTTTCCACATCCGCGGTGACGCCAAATCGGAATCGACAACTCCGATGCGCGATCCCGGTCTGCAGCGGCGCATCGGCCTGGCCTTGATGCAGCTCACTCGCGCGCAGCGAGAGGTCTTCGTGCTCGTTCACATGGAGGGAAGAAGCGTGACCCAGACCGCCCAGCTCCTGCGGAAGGCACCGGGAACGGTCAAGAGCCACCTTCATCGTGCCCTCGAGAAGATGCGAGGGGAGCTGTGCGATCTGTCTCCCCTAACGAAAGGAGCGAACCGATGAGCCCTCGAACCCCTTCGTCCAGACCGGACGAGCAGCTCGACGAGTTGCTTCGCGACAGTTTCGCTCCCGGGCCGGTCGACCCCGACCTTTTCAAAACACAGCTCGGCGAGCGGATCGCCCGTTCACAAAGGCGACGCCGGACCGGCGCATTCGGCGCGGTGATCCTCGGCGGCGGACTTCTGATCGGTATCGGAAGCTCCGCGTGGCTGGAGGAACAGCCCCTACAGGAGACCACCGTGGCCGAGGGCGACAGCATCGCGGTCGATGCTAACACCGCATTCATTCTCGCCCTCGACACCTTCGATGAGCCGGACGAACTCACGACCTACCTGCCGGACGAGTACCGCGTGCTCGACCTGCTGCTTTTCGGGACTTTGTAGTCCACTGAACGGAGACCACCATGAAACACCGCTCAATCCTCATTCTGACCGCCCTTGTTCCTCTAGGAGCCGCGTACGGATTCGGCCCCGACGACGCACCCTGCCCCCGCCTCGGCCCTCCGCCCGCTGGCGAGTTCGGTCCCCCTGGCCGTCCCAGCCCCCCCGGTCCTCCCGAACCAGCACTCTTCGACCTCGATCGTCTCGACCTCGACGACTCGACGCGCGCGCAAATGGATGCGATCCGGGTCGAAGCTGACGAAGCCACGGAGGCCATGCACGAGAGAATCCGTGACGGCCTGGAGCGGCTGCACTCACTGATGGAAGAGGAGCCCTTCGATCGAGACGCGATAATCGAACATGCCGAGGTTGTCGAAGATCTTCGAAAGGACGCCCACTTGCTCCGGCTCGACGCAGTGCTTCAGGTTCGAGCGCTCCTGACCCCCGAGCAGAGAGAAGAGCTCCGCGGCATGCGGGAGGAGCTGCTGCCAGGCCCACCTGCCCGGCGGGGCCCCCCCCACCCCATGCCGAGCCAAGTA
>CAZFNT010000116.1:0-5514 GCA_964520315.1 uncultured Gemmatimonadota bacterium | reverse complement strand
CCCCACCAGTGGCGTCATATGCGGGGGATTTGATCGGTCAGCGCGGGGCTCCGAGGTGCTCGTAGGGATCTTCGAGCACGGCGCGGGTGACCCGCGCCACCCCGGCTCCATGGTGACCGTCGATGAACCGGTGATCGATCGTCGCGCATAGCGTCATTTGATCGGTTGCTACGACTTCTCCGTCCTTCACCGCCGGTCCTTTCCTCACCGCGCCCACTAGCACATAGAGCGGAACGCGGGCAAAGGGCGTCGGCGGCGCCCAGCCCTCGTCGACGCCCAGCGAACCCATGCTCGTGATGATGCAGGTGCCGAAGGGGAATGGCTCCAGCCCCATCTTGCTCGCGTCGATCCCCAAACCGCCGGTCGCGAAGCCGGTCGCCCGCACCAACCAGCGAATGGCCCACACCGGCATCACGCGGAGCAACTGCTTGCTCTGATTGAAGGCTTCATCTTGCCCCGCGCGCAGAGACACCGCCATCTCGTCGAGCTCGCGCGCGATATCGATCACCGACTTGCGATCGATATTGCTGATCTTGGCCTTGGCGAGATCGTCGCCTCCATCCAGAGCAACCAGAAACGCCAAGTCGAGGGTCTCGAAGGGCACGAAACGCCCGAAGACGATCCGTCCGTTCAAATCGGGGGTCGCCTCGAGCCCTCTTGCTATCGCCTTTCCCACCAAATGGGTCATCGTGACCCGCACGCCGCTCGCCTCGCGAAGCTCTGCGAGATAGGCCAACGCCTTCGTGACGTCGACGGTCAGTTTTCCGTAGATATTCGGCTCTCGCGGTGCACTCCACGTTGCGATCGCCAGCTTTTTCCGCGTTCTCATTGTCTCTCCGGCTGATGTGCCCCGACGCTGGGAGGGCCGATTTCGGGCCGCCGTGCGCATCATAGCGCCCATCGAGGCCCCTCTGCCGATCCGCCCTCCGAATTGACCGCGCCCGCGCCGCGGGGTACGGTCCAAACACCATGCAGTTTTCCGCTCTTTCGCTCGCCGATGCGATCCTCGCCGCCGCGGTTCTGGCGCTCGCGGCAGTGGTCTGGATCTCGCGCGACCGCCTCTCCGCCGGCGCGGTTCGAACGATCACCGGGTTGCTCTTGACCACCTTCGGCTTGATCGGCTTCATCGCCGTGCTCGCCGCTCTGCCGGGGGAGAGCAGCGGAATGGGGGAACTCGGAGCGAGCATCGGTCGTCCGCTGGCCCGCCGCGCCGGTGTGCTGGGCGGCGCTCTCCCCCTGGCGATCTTCGCCGGCGGGGTGATCCACTTCCTTGGGCTACGCGTGAGGCACCGGCTGCCTGTTCTCTTCTTCGCCACCCTGGCGCTTCTCGGCGTCGAAGTGGTGGCGGCGCTGATCACGGACGGGCGCTGGCTCGCTCTCTATGGGGAATGGGGCAGCGCGATCGCCGCAACCGCGGTGTCGGCCCTCGGAACCATCGGCTCATTTGTTGCGGTCGGCGCCTGGATCGCGGTAAGTCTGCTTCTGGCTTTCCCTTTCGACGCGGGAGTCGGCACGCGCAAGGTGGGAGAGCGGGGTATCGAGGGCGCAACGCGGGCGGGAGCGGTGTTGGGCGGCACCTTCGCTTCGATCGCGTCGGCGGCGGGCCGGGCGGCCCAGAGGATCACCGCGAGGATCGCCGCTCTCCGCGCGGAGAGAAGCTCGGCGAAGAACCGGCGGAAGGGCCTCGATTCCTCCGATCAGAAGCTCGAGTCGGCGGAGCCCACGGGCACACCGATCGCCGATCGCGAGGTCCCGGGAATCCCCCCTATCGAGGTCGTGCCTTCGCAGAGCACGCCGCGCCAACTCACGATCACCGAAATGGTCGAGGACACCCCCGTGGCCGCGCCTCCGAGCCACCGCATCAGTACCGGAGGCGCCGACGTCGCCGACTACCGTCTTCCCCCGCTCTCGATTCTCGAGGAGATCTCGGACACCGAGGTTTGCCGCCCTTCGCGGGACGAGCTGATCGCTCAGGCCGACGCCCTCGAGAAGAAGCTCGCCGATTTCGGAATCGAAGGATCGGTCCGCGAGGTCTCTCCGGGACCGGTGATCACCCGCTACGAAGTCGTGCCCGCCCCCGGGGTCAAGATCAACAAGATCGCCAACCTGGCCGACGACCTGGCGATGTCTCTAAAGGCGCACCGGGTACGCATCCTCGCCCCGATCCCCGGCAAGGATGCGGTCGGCGTGGAGGTGCCGAACCGCAAGACGTCGACGGTACGGCTTCGCGAAATCCTGGGATCTGAAGCGTTCGCCGAGAGATCGCTTTCCCTGCCGGTGGCGCTGGGGAAGAGCATCGACGGAGAGCCCTTCGCGGCCGATCTGGCGAAAACGCCACATCTGCTCATCGCCGGAGCCACGGGAGCCGGCAAGTCGGTCTGCATCAACGCCATCATAGCCAGCCTGCTCTATCAGGCATCGCCGCGCGATCTTAGATTGCTGATGATCGATCCCAAGATGCTCGAGCTCAGCGTCTACAACGGGATTCCACACCTCATCACGCCGGTTATCACCGACCCGAAAGACGTCGCGCGGGCGTTGCACTGGGCTGTCTCGGAGATGGAGCAGCGCTACCGAGCCTTGGCGAAATTCGGCGTGCGCTCGATCGCTGCCTACAACCGCAGAATTCAAGAGTTGATCGAGCAAGGGGAAGAGAACGATGCCGATCTCCTCCCCGAAGAGGCCGAGCTCTACGGAGAGGGCGGATCCGAGAAGCCCGAACCCTTGCCCTATCTCGTCATAATCGTCGACGAGCTCGCCGATCTGATGCTCACCGTTGCGAGCGAGATCGAAGAGCCGATCGCCCGACTCGCCCAGAAGGCACGCGCGGTCGGATTGCACCTGATCCTCGCCACGCAGCGCCCTTCGGTGAATGTGATCACCGGGGTGATCAAGGCCAACTTCCCATCTCGTATCGGGTTCCAGGTGGCGTCGAAGACCGACAGCCGCACCATCCTCGATCAGAACGGAGCGGAAAAACTGCTCGGCAGAGGCGACATGCTCTTCATGATGGCCGGCTCCCCGTCTCTGGAGCGGGTTCACGGAGCGTTCGTAACCGATGGTGAAGTGAAGCGGCTCGTGGACTACATCGCCGCCCAGGGCATTCAAGCGGACCGGATCGACTTCCGCGAATCGAGCGACGATCCTTGCGTGCTCGATTTTGAGCGCGACGAGCTGTACGAAGAGGCGCTCAAGCTAGTGGTCTTGCACCAGCAGGGCTCGGCTTCACTTCTTCAGCGACGACTCAAAGTCGGCTACGCGCGCGCCTCGCGTCTGATCGACGAGCTCGAAGCAGGCGGAATCGTCGGCCCCTTCGAAGGGTCGAAGTCGCGCGAGGTACTCGTGGGCGCCGACTATCTCGAAGAGCTCGGCCTGGTGCGCCCGGACGAGGTCAGCCCCTCGTAGCGAGATCGCTCCATGCTCTTCTCCTGGCTCATGTCTATTCTGATCGCCCCCGTGGAACGCGAGAATCTGGCTCTACCCCCCAAGATCGCGCCGATCACTGTCGCCGCCGATGCGATTCAGCCGCCAGAGGGAAAGATCGTCGATCCAGAGGGATTGCTCGACCGTCTCGATTCTCGTCTCGAGCGACTCGCTTCGTACACATGCGATTTCACTCAAGTCAACAACTACACCGCCGCCGCCTTCGCCGACACCTTTTCCGGCCGTCTCTACGCGCGAATGCCCACCGATTTCATACTCCGCTATTCCGACCCGCCGGGGCAGTTCATCCGATCCGACGGCTTGGTGCTCTCGATGTATGTGCCCGAGAACCAGCAAGTGGTCAAAGGAGTCATCTACCACGACTCCGACGACATGAACTTCTTCAAACTGCTTCGCAGATACATCGGGCGATCCGACGCCGTCGTCTCGAAAGTGAAAGACAATGTCCTGGCACGCAGAGCGGTGCTTCGCCCGCGTGACGGGTCGACGCTGCTGGAGCTACGCATCGATCTGGACACAAACGACCTCTTGCCAACACGCATAGAAATCGTGGATGAGAATCAGAACATCTCCATATACACACTGAAGTCAGCGGAAGTGGATCGCCCTCTGGACGACGAAGTCTTCTCTCCGCATCTTCCGGACAATGTCGAAATCATCGGGCCATAGGTGATGGCAGATGCCAAGGTGAGGGGCTCGGTGGCGTTCATCACACTCGGGTGCGCCAAGAACACGGTCGACACCGAAGTGATGCACAGCCGCCTGGCCGATGCGGGTTGGCTGCTCGAACACGACCCCTCACGCGCGGACGTGACCGTAATCAACACCTGCGGCTTCATCGGTCCCGCCCGAGAGGAGTCGATCGAAACGATTCTCGATGTGGCGCGTGAACAGCGAGGGAGGGATCGCAAGACCCTGGTCGTGACCGGATGCATGGTCACCCGCTACGCCGATGAGCTCTGGAAAGAGATCCCCGAAATCGATCTTCTGGTCGACCTGGGGTCGTTCGCTCGAATCGATCGACTGTTGGATGAGACGATCGAGACCGGCGAGCGTCGAAGATACCAAAGTGGTGACACCTATCTTTACAGGGGTCGAGACCGAAGTGGTCGGCTCACACTGCCCCATACGACCTATGTGAAGATCGCCGAAGGGTGCAACCATGATTGCTCCTTCTGCGCCATCCCTAGCTTCAAGGGTCCTTTTCAAAGCCGTTCCACCGAAGACATCTTGGAAGAGGCGAAGACGCTTGTGGCGCAAGGCGTGAAAGAACTCAACCTCATCAGCCAAGACACATCGTTCTACGGAGTCGATCTCGATGGTCGCCGCCTCTTGCCGGAGCTACTGCGGTCGATCGCCAATCAAGTCGAGGGCGACTACTGGCTCCGTCTTCTCTATCTCTACCCGACCGAAGTAGATGGCGCCCTGATCGAAGAGATCGCGACAAATCCCCATGTCGTGCCCTACGTCGACATCCCCTTGCAGCACGCTGATCCGACCGTGCTGCGCGCAATGGGGCGCGGCCGAGGCGGGGCGCAGCTAGAGACACTGATAGGGCGAATCCGCGGCGCTGTAGAAGAGGTGTCGGTTCGCACCACATTGATCGTAGGCTTTCCGGGTGAAGGGGAAGACGAATTCCACCGTCTCGAGCACTTCGTCGAGGAGATGCGCTTCGATCATCTTGGTGTCTTCACCTATTCACACGAAGATGGCACGCGGGCCTTTTTCCTCGGTGATCCGATCCCACAAGAGATCAAGCAGGAGCGCAGGGATCGACTTCTGGCACGCCAAGAAGTGATCTCGGCCGAGCTGAACGAAGCCCGAGTGGGCAAGAAGATCAAAGTGCTCATCGATCGTTTCGGCACCGACGCCGCGATCGCGCGCGCCCCTTTCCACGCGCCGGAGATCGACGGCCGAGTGCACGTTGTCGGGGCGGATGGCAGGCCACCACCCTCGCCGGGATCGTTCGCCCGCGTAGAGCTGATCGACTCCGACATCTACGATCTCGACGCGGTCGTGGTCGATTGATGCGTTGCTTGCTGCTCCCGCTCCTGCTGACGGCGGCTTGCG
>CAZFNT010000115.1:0-9705 GCA_964520315.1 uncultured Gemmatimonadota bacterium | reverse complement strand
TGGTGAGGATTGCGAACCAGGCCCGAGCGAAATTGAAAGTCGCCGACGGCAGGGCCCCGTGAAGTTGACAGCCGCCGACAGCAGGCCCGCGCGAAGTTGAAACTCGCCACACCAGCCCGGGCCGAGATTGCGTTTCGCGGCGAATCGGCGGATTCGTCGACCGATGCGCAACGACTTACGAGCCCGAACCGAACACGGCCGACCGAAATCCTCAATTTCGCACGACCCTGCCGTCGGCGATCTCAACTTCATCGGACCCTGCCGTGTCCCCTGGCGCTCTCGCGTGGGCGGCGACGCCAACGAGACGACGACCCGATCCCCGAGGCCTGGATCGACGACGTCAGGCTCCACGACGATCTGCTCTGGGTCGCGCCGACCGCCGAGGCAGAGGTGGTCACGATCCATCCCGAGGGGCAGCTCCTCTTGGGCAACCTCCCAGATGAGCCAGAACCGTTCCCCATTCTCGGCGTCCAGGATCGGTACGGGTGGATCGACAAATCCGCTCCGCTCGACTCGCCGCGGCCCGGGCCGGGCGGTGAACCGGTGATCACCGAGCTCGAGACGCGAGTTCGCCAGCTCTGAGCTTGTGCTCTGTGAGGAGTGGCGGCTGCCCCGGCGCCTTCCACGCGCCTTTTCCGACCTGTGACATTCGACGGTCGCGACGCGACGCCGAGCGGTTCGGAACAGGACGCGCGGGAGTGGCTCGTCGATAGTCTCCACAGGGACTGGCTTGACATCTCGCGGCGCATCTCCCACGGCGAAGACGAACGCACCGAGCTCACACGCGGCGTCGACCTCAAGCAGATCGGCGCCGCGCTCCGCGCGTTCGCGAACTCGAGCGGCGGCGTTTTGGTGCTGGGAGTGGAGGACTCCGGCCTGGGCGTCCACTGGATCGAGGTCGCGGCGCAACGCGGGTACGAGCCGATGCGGCATCGCGGCCGGGTGTACGTACGCCGGGGTCGAGCGAGCGTCGAACCCTCTCCGTCGCAGCTACAGGAGCTTCTCAACCGGTTCGGATATGTTTTTACCGAGGAGCAGATCGTCGCCAGCGCTGGCTTGCGGCACATCGACACCGCCCGGTTCGACGAGTTCATGGGCCGCCTCGGGATCGAAACGCGAGTCCGGCGGGTGTGAACTCGATCGGCGTGGTACTCTCCCCTCCCGCAAAGACCCGTGACGCTCCGGAGACCTGTCCCCATGTCCGAGATTCAAGATTCGATCGTCGGAACCATCGGCGATACCCCGATGATCCGTCTGTCCCGCATTGGAAGGGAGCTCGATTGCGAGTTGCTCGGCAAGTGTGAGTTCCTGAACGCGGGGGGATCGGTCAAGGACCGCATCGGTGCGAGCATGATCGAAGAGGCGGAGAAGTCTGGGCGGATTCAGCCTGGCGATACCCTGATCGAGCCCACTTCGGGAAACACCGGGATCGGACTCGCGCTCGTTGGCGCGGTCAAGGGGTATCGCGTGATCATCACGATGCCCGAGAAGATGAGCCGCGAGAAACAGGTTGTGCTCGAAGCTCTCGGCGCCGAGATCATCCGAACGCCGACCGAGGCGGCCTGGGACAGCCCGGAGAGCCACATCGGAGTGGCCAATCGGCTCGAGGAGGTCATCCCCCGATCTCATATTCTCGATCAGTACAGCAACCCTGCGAACCCCGACGCCCACGAGTTCGGAACGGGTGACGAGATCCTCCGTCAAACCGAGGGGCGCGTCGACGTGGTCGTCGTCGGGGCGGGCACCGGCGGCACGATCACCGGCATCGCCAGACGACTGAAGAAGGAGCTGCCGAATGTGAGAATTGTCGGCGTCGATCCGATCGGTTCGATCCTGGGTGGTGGCACGGAGGTCAGTCCCTACAAGGTGGAAGGGATTGGCTACGACTTTATTCCCGAAGTGCTCGATCGCGATCTGGTCGATCAGTGGGTCAAGGTGGACGACCGCAACTCTTTCATGGTCGCGCGGCGCCTGATCCGTGAGGAGGGGTTGCTCTGCGGCGGCTCGAGCGGCTCCGCGACCTGGGCTGCCCTGCGTCTGGCCGCTGAGCTGGGCCCCGATCAGCGCTGCGTTGTCGTCCTCCCCGACAGTATCCGCAACTACATGACGAAGTTCGTGGACGACAAATGGATGAAGGACAATCACTTCATCGAACCGCGCCTGACCTTCGGCTCGGTGGGCGATATCGTTCGCACTATGCCCGATCGCGAGCTATATACTGTGGCGATCGAAGACGATATTTCCACCGCGATCGACTTGATGAAAGCGAAGGGGGTTTCGCAGTTGCCGGTTCTGGACCAGATCTGCCTGGCCGGGATCGTCACGGAGCACGATCTACTCACCGCGCTGGTGGATGGCCGCTGCACCATGGAGACATCGATGGCCGAGGTCATGAATCGGCAAGTCTCCACCGTCTCGATCCACGACCCGGCTTCGAAGCTCACCGAAGCCTTCGCCCGGGAAGAAGTGGGACTGGTGCTCGACCACGCGGGAGAGCCGGTGGGCATTATCACGAAGATGGACCTCGTGGAGTACATGACACGCCGGAAGGCGGCGGCTCGCTGATCCGTTACGATCACGCATGGAGACACGACAAATGAAGAGTTGGAAGAGTTGCATTGCGATGGGTGCCCTGGTCGGGCTGGTCGGCTGTTCCGATGAAGAGCTCGCGCTGTTGGCTCCGCTACTGAACGCCCTCTGGGACACTGCGTCGATAACCCTGGACTGGGATGCGGTGGACGGGGCGGATAGCTACGACATTTACAGGGGCACCGACAGCAATGCGATGGCTCCGTTGGAGACCGGCTACGAGCAGACGACCTTCACCGATTTGAGCACGACTGCGGGCACCGTCTACTACTACGCCGTACACGCCACCGACAGCGACCGCGATTCGGGGCCGAGCAATGTGGCGGCGGGCTTTCCGCACACGCCACCGGTCGGCTCGGGGAAGGTTTACGAGAACACATCCGGACAGGGTTCCTACTGGGTGTTCCGGATGACCGGCGGTGTGGCCAACGGTGAGGACTTGATCCTGGCAAATGCCGACGTGGCCGACTTCGGCCTCGACACACACGACGGCGCCACCCCGGTTGTACCTTCCTTGCTGGTCACCCCCTTCGATCCCGGCGATCCCGCGCCGCCACTTCCGAACGGGCGCGTGAGCCAATTCGCCCTCGTGCAGAGCGGTGCTTCACAGAACGATTTCAACGCCCTGACTCAAGGGGACGACGCGGACTACGTATGGTTCGACGAGCTGGCCGCGGAGTACGCCGGTCTATACCTGGTCAAGACCGAGGAGGGCAACTACGCCAAGCTCCTGATCACATCCGGAGACGCCACATCGCCCTTGAGCGCTGGGCATACTTCGAACGACACGAACGAGTTCGTCGAGTTCGAGTGGGACTACAACCCGAACAATGAAATCCTGTTCTGACCGGCATCACTCGAGCGAAGGAGAAGCGCAGATGGAGAAGATCAAGCTCAGAATCATGGCGTCGCAGGACTGGAGTATGCGACATGCGATGCGGGAGTTCGTCGAGTTCGCCGACCCGGTAGTCCGCTTCGGCGGAAAGGAATACAAGCTCGATCTGGGGCGGATTATCGCGGAACCGATCTTGTGCGGGTCGGATATCAGCGACCAGGCCGATGTCGTAGTCGATCGCACGATCCACTGGAATGATTACTACAAGTGCTGGGCGCACACGGCTCAGAACTGCGGCATGCGGATCCTCAACAACTCGCTCACCTTCGCCAACCTCGACAAGCATTCGACCTACGACCTGATGGCGAGAGCGATGCACCCCGCCGACCGTTTTCCGACGACGGTGCTGTTGCCTGATTTCCAGCCCTATACGGCGGAGCAGTGGCGCGAAGAGACCTGGCAGTATGAGCAGAGCGTGGTCGCCAAGAACACCCGCTACGGGTGGGATCCCACGCGGACGACGATCGACACCGACAAGGTCGACGAGGAGCTCAGCGCCATGCGCCGCTGGCGCAAGCGCGGGCAGATGGTGCGCGAGCAGTTCTATCCATCGCGCAACTACCTCGCCGATGTGATGGAGCAACATTTCGACAACCGCTACCCGGTCTATCTGAAGAAAGCGTTCGGGGGGGGCGGAAGCGATGTGTACAAGATCGAGTCCCTCGACGAGCTCTACCGCAAGTACGACGCTTCGAACGGCAAGATCTTCCACATTCAAGAGGCCGTCGAGGATTACGAAGTGTTCATCCGCTGCATGGGGATCGGGCCGATGGTGCTGCCGATGATCTTTCAGCCGGACCACCCGCTTCATGAGCACTATTCGCCCGACAAGATCGAGATGGATCGCGATCAGTACAGTCGGCTTCAGGCCTATGTGCGCTTCGTGAACTCTTACCACCGGTGGACGTACAACTCCTATGAGTGCCTGGTCAAGAACGATCAAATTCTGCCGATCGATTTCGCCAATGCGTGCCCAGACAGCAATTTCACATCGTTGCATACACATTTTCCGTGGCTCATCAAGGCGCTCGTTCAGTGGCTGAGCTACATCGGGGCGACGCGCATGAATATGCGTATCGACCTCGAGCAGGAGAAGTACGCGGCAGTTCTGAACAATCCCGATCTGTCGGCCGAAGAGAAGTTCGAGTTTCATCGGAAGATGAGTGAGGAATACTTCGAGATCGAACGTTTCGAGGAGTTCTGCGCCGAGAACTTCTCCGACATCGACGAGAAGATCATCGCGTTCTTCGATGATCAGTTCGACGATGTCATTTCGCTGGCCATCGAGTACTCCGACTTTCCCGAACGAGAGAAGAGTCACTTTTTCGATAGCTACAAAGAGCGAATGGACACGGTGTTCCGCCCCAACGCGAAGAAGTACTTGTCTACGGTCGTGTTTCGGTAGCAAGAAGTGAGCGACGACGGATTCGCGGTCGTCGAAGTCGAAGCGAGGGGCGCGTCGGTCGTCAAGCGGGTGGCGGCGCCGGTTTCGCGTGCGAGCTGGCGAATGCTGCGCCGCGAGTACTGGCTTCTGTCTATGCTGCGGCTCGACGGGGCGCCCCGTGTTCGGCGCTTCGGTCTGCTCCCGGATAGATCGGCGGAGCTGGAGCTCGATCATCTGCCCGGGAGCACGCTCGACGAGCTGCGAACAACGGGCGACACTCGAGCGCCGCTCGTCGCGCTGGTCGATGTCGCCTTCACTCTGAGCGAGCTCCACGCGGTCGGTTTCGTTCACGGAGATGTCGCCCCGCGCAATGTGCTCGTGCATGGCCGAGGTGAGGATGCTCGGGGCTGGTTGATCGATTTCGGTTTCGCCACCCGCGCGGGCGCTCGATCGCGTCTCGTGAGAGGCACGCCGGTTACGTTGGCTCCCGAGGTGGCGGCGGGGGAAGCGGCGAGCGTGCAATCCGATCTCTTTTCGCTCGGGAGTTTGATCCGTGCGGCGCTCGTCGGGGCGGCATCTGCGCCGGGAGCAGCCGGCCTGGGCGACCCTCAAGCGCTGGCGAGGCTGGTGGACGAGCTGGTCGCTCCGGACCCGGCGAAGCGGCCCGATTCGGCTCACGAGGTGGCGTGTCGGCTTGGACGCGCGCTGACGCCACCGCGATGCGCACGCGAGACCACCGCCGCGCCGCTGGTCCTCGGCTCGCGATCGGCCGCGGAGTGGAAGCTGATCCGGGCGGTGGGGAGGCTGGTGGCCGGCCGGAGCGGCGGGGGGATAGCCCTCGTGGGCCCGGCCGGGAGCGGGCGGCGGTCGCTGCTGAGGATCGCGGAGATCTGCGCCAGGGGTCTGGGAGGGCGCGTTCGCTCGAGTCCGAGCAGTCAGGAGATGGGCGATCTTGCGAGCCCTTCGTCCCCGCCCACACTCTTGACATTCGACCCGGAAGAGGAGCAGACGGTATCGATGCAGCTCTCTCGGGCGTCACGTCTCCCGAGCGTGCTCGCGATTGCCGGCCTCAAGAGGGAGCCCGCGGATCCCGATCTGTGCGTGCTGCGGCTCGATCCCCTCGATCTCGGAGCGAGTCTTCGGCTCGGCAAGTCCCTGCTGCGCACCAGCCGTTTGCCGAAGGATGTTGCGGAAGGCACGGGAGGTCCGCTACAGCCAGGGGCATGGCGCGCGCGCCTCGACCGCGCCATGGTCAGGCGCAACGATCTCGGAGAGGTGAGTTCGATCTCGATTGAGAAGAGCGATTCTCTTCCCGCAGCGCTGGCGATCGGTCCAGCCCTCGTGGGCTTCTGCGGTGGTCTGCTACCGGCGTCGAGAGTGGAGGATCTTCTGCGGGATCACGGCGTGGCGTCCGACGGGGCCGCGGGCACCCTCATGGGCGATCGCTCGCCGGGACTGGTCTTCCGCTGGGCGGCGCGAGCCTTGGGTCGCGAGGCCGCGAAGACCCTGGCGATCGATGTCGCCGAGGCTCTTCTCGAGGGGGAGAGCGTTGGTAGCGTCGAGAAGAGACGAGCCGCTTGGCTGCTCAGATCCGCGGGAGCACTCGGCACCCGCGCCGATCTTGCCCACGAAGTGGCGGGGGAGGATCTGCGCATGGGGCGGCTCCGCTCCGCGATCGCTCTGGCACGCTCGGTGCTCCAAGCGCTCGAAGCGGGCACTGAGCCCCACGATTCTCTGCTCCGAATCGCCGCCGACGCCGCCCGCCGGCTGGGTAGGCCGCGTTGGGCTCTGCGGTGGATCGAGGGGCAAAGATCTGGCGACGGTCTCGCCGAATCGCCGATGCTCGCTATCGAGCGCCTGGAGGCACTCATCCTCTGTGGCGATGTCGATGCCGCATGGGAGGCCGCACGAGGGTTGCGCGATTGCCTCGATCTGGCCGAACCGGCCGCCTGCCTCGTTGTAGCGCGGATTGCTCAGCTCCGCGGCGACCAGAGGTCCACGCGCCGTTGGGCCGGTGCGGCGCTGAGCCGCGCGCGAGCGGTCGATCAAGGAGCGGCGGCCCGAGCGCTGGGCATCTTGGCGACGAGCGATCTGGCTTCCGGTGGCCTCTTTCGGGCGACCCGCCGTTCCCGCGCCGCGCTGGCGATTCGTCGCGGGCTGGGTGATTCGGCTGGGGTGGCGGCCTCTCTCGTCCAGCTGGCCGACGTGGATTCGGCTCAACGAGACCACACTTCGGCGCGCCGCCGACTCGAAGAGGCTCTAGACCTTCGCCTGTCGGCCGGGCAGGTGGCCGGCGCCGCCGATATCCTGGAGCGGATCGGCAAGATCGATGCCTCCGCCGGCGCCGGCGCCGCCGCCCGTGCCCGGTTCGCCCGAGCTCTCGATCTTCGCGAGCGGCTGCGCGACGATGCCGGTGCCGCGGCCGCGCGCCACAATCTGGGCATCCTCGCCCTTCGCGCTGGCGACGCCCCGGCCGCCCGCCGCGCCTCGAACGCCGCCGCCGAGCTCTTCGGCCGTCTGGGGGATCTGCAAGCCGAACTCGCCGCTCGTGTGCAGGCCGCGCTGGCGGCCGAGTCGCTCGGGCGCCGGCGGGACGCAGCGGTCGAGCTTCGAGGAGTTCTGCGTCGCCGCCGCCGCGCGCGCGATCAGCGAGGGATCGTGGTTGTGCTGAAGCACTTGGGCGACCTTCTCGGCAGGGGCGGGCACCCAGCCAGAGCGGCGAGACTCGCATGGATCGCGGCCTTTCGTACCGTTGACGATGCACCCCGCCGCAACCAACTCCTGCTCGACGCGGCCGAAGCGGAGCTCGATGCCGGGCGCCTCGACCGCGCCTGGGCGGCGCTGAGCGGCGTAGATCTCGATGCTTCCGGCACCGAGATCGCGCTCCAGGTCGCTCTTTTGAAGGAGTGGATCGGGGCTTCAGCCCTATCGCCGGAGCGCCTGGCGCGGCTGGCCGAGCAGGCGGGTCTTCGTGCACATCCGACGTCAGCGGCCGACGCCGCCGTGTGTCTTGCTCATGCCGGTCGCCCCGAGCTGGCTCGCTCGATCCTCAACGGAATCGGCGATGTAGCTTCAAACCTCTTCGCCCGGATCTCGGTCGATCTGGCATGGATCGAGCTGCATCTGGCGACAGATGTTGGTTCGATCGATCGCTCCCCCTTGATCCGCGCCTGCCGAGACGTCGATCGGATCACTCTGCCCCGCCAGCGAGCCCGATGCCACCTCCTGGAGGCCGCCCTGCTCGACCGTGCCGGCCGCCCCGACGCCGCGGCCCACCACCTCGACGAGGCGGCAGCTCTTCTAGGTTCCCCTCCGCGTTACCCCGACCTTAGGAGGAGAATCGCGCGCCTCCGCCGCCGCCTGCGCCCCGGAACACCCGATCGCAGGCAGCATATGGCGCTCGTCCGCGTCACCGATCTGCTCGGCTCGATCGAGGATCCGGAGAAGCTCTTCAGCGCGATTCTGCGCGTCGTACTCGACACGGTGGCCGCCGAGCGGGGTGTGCTTACGCTTCGTGAGGGCGACACCGAGAATTTCGAGATTGCCGTCGCCCGCAATGTCGAAAAGCACGCGATGGAGGACGTGCGCCGCATCTCTCGCACGATCCTGGGCCGTGCTTACCGCGAAGGCGCCGTCCTCCACTCCTCCAACGCCCGCGACGATGACGAGTTCCGGGGGCTTCGTTCGGTCCAGCTCTACCGGATCGTTTCGTTTGCCTGCGCTCCCCTCGTGGTCGGCGGTCGGACTATCGGCACCATCTATATCGATAGACGGTCGAAGGAAGGTGCTTTCTCTTCCAACGACCTGGATTTCCTGGCTTCGCTAGCGCGAATCTCGGCGATTGCGCTCGAGCACGCCCGATTGCACGATCGCCTCAAGACCCAAGCGAGCGCCTTGCGGCGCGAGGTGGCCGCGATCTACGGGATCGAGAGCCTGATCCACCGCAGCAAGCCGCTCGATCGCGTCATGACGCAGGCGCGGCGCGTCATCGATGTGGACACACCGATCCTCCTCCTCGGCGAGACAGGCGCCGGCAAGAGCGTGATCGCCCGAGCAATCCACTACTCGGGAGCGAGGGCGGCCGGTCCCTTCGTCGATCTGGACTGCGGCGCGATTCCCGAGAGCCTGATCGAGAGCGAGCTCTTCGGGCACCTTCGCGGCGCGTTCACCGATGCCACCAGCGATCGTGCCGGCGCATTCAGGCAGGCGGACGGCGGCACGCTCTTGCTCGACGAGATCGGAAACCTGCCGGCTTCGGGTCAGGCCAAGCTCCTGCGCGTTTTGCAGGACGGCCGTGTTCGCCCTCTGGGTGGAGACGAGGCGATCAAGGTCGATGCTAGGGTGATCTGTGCCACCAACACCGACCTCGATCGCTGCGTTGAGGAAGGGAGCTTTCGGCGGGATCTGTTTTTCAGGATCAACACCATCCCACTGCGGATTCCATCACTTCGGGAGCGAAAGGCCGACATCGTGCCGCTGGCGGAACGTTTCTTGCGCGGAACTAGTCGGCGAATCGGTCGAACTCCGCCGCTGATGGACGATTCCTTCCGCAAGGCGCTGCGATCGGCTCGCTGGGCCGGCAATGTGAGGCAGCTCGAGAATCTGCTCCACCGCATGCTAGTTCTCGAACCCGCCGAGACGTGGTCGGACGACCTGTTGCCGGATGATCTCCACGCCGAGCGATCGGTCGATCGATACGCCTCGGACGGAATCGACGCGGTGGCTCGAGTGGAAAGAAGAATGTTGATCGAAGCACTGACCAAAGAGCGATGGAACCGCCGCCGCGTCGCGGAACGACTCGGTTGGAGCGAAAAGCTGCTCGGTGTCCTACTCGAAA
>CAZFNT010000114.1:9174-9719 GCA_964520315.1 uncultured Gemmatimonadota bacterium | reverse complement strand
TGCCGGCGGCTGGGAAGTGCTGCTTCCGGCATTGGAGCCGCCGATCGATGTGGAGCTCGGGCTGCGCGACGAGAACTGGGTCGAGATCAGGTCCGGTCTGATCGAAGGGGACGAGGTTCTTCGCTATCCCGGTGCCGAGCTTGGTTCACCCGATCTACCGGATCCCGCGCTTCTGGGGCGGATCGGAGCCGGATGAGTTCGCTTTTGCTCGGAATCCGTCTCGGGATGGCTGAGATAGCCACGCATCGCTTTCGCAGTGGGTTGTCGATGCTGGGGATCGTGATCGGTGTGGCCTCCGTGATCGCGGCCGTGTCGATCGGCGAAGGAATGCGTGATTCGGTCATCTCCCAGCTTGGCGAGGTGGGTGCCGCGGATCAAGTCAACGTGCGCGGAGAGCCGCGGTGGGTGAAACGTGACGGCGACTGGAGACGCAACCTGGAGCCGGAGCAGCTTACTTGGCAAGATGCGCAAGATATGGATCGTGACCGCGCCGGCGGGCGCGTAACCGACGTGCTTCCGGAGGTGACCGGAACACTCTCGGCTGG
>CAZFNT010000114.1:0-9164 GCA_964520315.1 uncultured Gemmatimonadota bacterium | reverse complement strand
GGCGTCGGGCGTGTGAGCAGAGCCGTCTCGTACCTGGGCCTGCGGGCGGGCGGGATCGGAGCCCGGAAATGGCATGTACGTGCGGGCCGGGGACTGGCCCCCCTGGACGCCGGAGAGCTGGTGTGTCTGGTCGGCTCCGAGGTGGCCCGTGACTTCTTCCCCGGCGCCACGGCCGCGTCGATCCTAGGCAAGGAGATCCGTCTTGGTCCCTTGCGCCTTGTAGTGGTCGGTGTGCTCGCTGAGCAAGGGGCCAGTCTCTTTCGGGACACCGACGACGTGGTGGTTCTTCCCATCGAAACCACTCAGCGGCGACTGACGCGTTCGGACCACCTCTCGCGCATGGTCTTGCAGCTTCGTAATCCCCGGGATGCACCCGAGGTCGAACGTTCGGTTCGCGCCATTCTCATCGCCAATCACAAGGGTGGGGCGAACTTCCGCATCGATCGCGAAGAAGCGATTCTCGAGAGGATCACCAACGTTACCCTTCTGATCAACTTGACTCTGGGCGGAATCGCCGGAATCTCGCTCCTGGTCGGCGGCATCGGAATCATGAATATCATGCTGGCTTCAGTAACCGAGAGAACCCGTGAGATCGGGATTCGCAAGGCGATCGGTGCAGCTGACGCAGACGTGATGGCGCAGTTCTTGATGGAGGCCTCGACCATAACGGTGGTCGGTGGCGCAATCGGTACGCTCTGCGGTGTTGGCCTTGGGCGAGGGCTCGCAAGGGCGATCACCACTTTCCTCTCGGAGCCGGTCGAACCACGGTTCCCCATGTCGGTACTTCTGTTGGCAGTCGTTTTCAGTGGCGGAGTCGGGCTCTTCTTCGGGTTGATGCCCGCGCGGCGGGCCGCGGCCATGGATCCGATTGAGTCCCTGCGATCCGCGCGTGGAGATCGCCTCTGGTTCGTCGCCGATGTCGGACTCTTGGACGGCGCTCTTCCGGCATCGGATGGCGTCACCTTCGGGATTGAAGTGAGAACGCCGAATCGACCGGGCCATGAGCGGATCTTGAACACGAGCATCGAGAAAGAGGGCTGGCACCCTGTCGCCACCGAGCTGAGCCGCTGGCAGGGACGACCTGTCTCGCTGCGACTCGTGGTATCACCCGGTCCGCGCAATCTCGCGAGCTTCGACTTCGCCGCCTGGGGGCGCGCAAGAGTCGTACGCGTTCCCGACGAGTGGGAGGGAGAGGGTGCGCCTCCCAGCGAAGACCTGGTTTTCGACCTGGTCGAGACGGCCCATCAGGCCGCGACCGGTGTTGGATCGAGAGCGACCAAGCTGCTACCTCGCCGAGGAATCGGCGGCGGCGCGGCCTTCGACGCGTACCGGAACCCCAGCGGCCGCACATCAGGCACGGAGAACCTCTCGGGCGGTGTCGAAGAGCCGGCAATCTTCCACCATCCCGCCCACAGTAGTCCGGCTCCTTCCTGGGGCGAGTGGCTGCTGGATCTGCCCGCGGTCCACGATATCTCGGTTGCGTGGCTCGCCAACCAGCCGATGGGAGCCGAAGGTGAGGGCGCGGATTTCGAAATCCTGAGCCGATCTCCTTGGGCAGGCACCTCGCCGATCGTCCTGAGGATTCTCAAAGACGGGAAGGAGGTGGATCGTCTCGAAACCGAGCTCACCCTTTCTCCCGGAGAGCAGACACACGAGGTTCACTGGGCCGCAACGGGCATCGGCGCCGGCAACTACACATTCGAGCTCGACATGGGGCCGATGGGGAACACCGCCGGTGATCTATTCCTCGACTTCGCTGCGAGGGACGGTGCCGATCCTATTGAGCTTCCGGCGGGAGGCGGAATCTGGTTCGCGTTCTGGATGGGGCTATCCGACGGCGCGTTTCCCTCGTCGAACGGCGTGGAGTATCAGGTATCGGTACGTGAATCGCGCTTCGATCGCGGCTTCGCGCGAGAGGTACACAGAGCCGTTGTCAGAGAGCCTGGCTGGACACCCGTGCTTGTCGATCTGATCGACTATCAGGGTAGAGATATCACTTTGACCCTTACGATCGATCCACTGCGCTCGGGGAACTTCGACTGGGCGATCTGGGGAGAACCGAAGGTCATCGCGCTTCCCTCCGATCATCCCGGGGGCCGGCTCGATCCGAAATCCGAGCTATGGGCGGGAGCTCAGGTCGTGGAGCTACTCGATCTCGTGCCCACGGCGACCGGGATCGGCCAATTGGAGGTCGATCTCCACGCTCCGAACGATCGGAACAAGGGGGCGATCTTCCACCCGCGATGGGGTGTGGAGCGCAGGCAGCGCGTTGCTCTACATCGCAGCGCCGGAGTGGGGCGGGCCGGGATCTTCCACCATCCCGCGTACGTGCTCAAGCCAAAGCCATCCTGGGCGGAGCTGAGCCTCACCGTGCCCACCATCGTTCCCCTGCACGTACACGTGGAGCTACCCCACCGCGATGCGTACGATCGCGAGCGCTTTCCGATCACAGCAGTTCTTGTGGGCAGAGAGGCCGATCGTACGGGCAGGCTCGAGCTCGATGTGTACCGAGAGGGGGATGAGGAACCGGTCTTCGACGTCATACGAGAGATCGAGATTCCGGTTGGCTCTACCCGCCTTTCCCTTTTTTGGCCCACTTTCGACGCGCCCGCGGGTCCGTACCGGATCGATGTCGCATTGGACATCGAGCGGGAATCCCGCAAGCATGTGACGGTTGGTTTACGCAAGCGCGGTGGGCTCGCCTACCTTGAGAGCCCTACTGAAAGGCCTCTGCATTTTTCCATCGAGGCCGAGGAGTTGATCGGTGCTCCGTGGCGTCGAGCGGATCTGTGTGAGACCTACTTCTCCGGCTTCGGCGGGAACTTCATGTCAGGGCAACGCTGCTTGTCTCTTCCGGCCGACGAGACCGAGGGTGAAGCCAGAGCAACGATCCAAGTGCCTCGTCCAGCGCGTTATCGCGTCTGGGCGCGTTTTGAGGCACCGACGGGCTTCGAGACACGTTTCGGCATCCGCATGACTCAGAACGGAGATGTCGTTTTCGATGAGCAGTATGGCGATGGCGATGCGTTGAAACTATGGTCGTTCGGTACCAAAGAGAATATCGAGGCCAGGCTCGTGTCAGACCCGTCATGGTCGTGGGGAGGAGGAGATAATGTTGTTTGGCAGGGGCATGACTTCGAGGCCGGCCTCGATGCTGGGAGTGCCGAGATCGTCCTCTATGGCCGCGACAACGGACCTATGGCCGCTGACCGAAACGTCGACGCTATCTTCTTGACTACCCGAAAGGAGATCGCTCCGGAGAATGCTTGGCTTCCCTATCTCGATGAGCTTGCCACTGCCGGACGCGTATTCGTGCGCTTCCGGAATCCTGAAGACGCGCCGGACGCCATCAAGATCTCAGGCCAGACGATGCTTCACAGAAACCCGTACTTGAAGCGACCTCCCGGATTGCGCAGCTTGACCTCGCTCGTGCCAGGAGAGCAGAGTCAATGGATCGACTTGGGGCGAGATCTCGACACGACGGACGAAACCACCTTGCGCGTGTGGGTAGACAGCAACACGCCAGAGATCTCGCCGAAGCTCGTGGCCGAGTTCTGCGGCTCCAGAGGGGAAAGCCCGATCGAAAGGGTCGACTGGATTGGGGATCCAGTCAAGCGAAACACCGTGCTCTACAACATCCCCGCCCGCTACCCAGACGACGGTCGCGTAACCAGCGGGGAGCAGGTGCTCGATGAGCTTGTTTCCGCGGTCAAGGCGGTCCGATTTCGTGGAAGGCCGCCGCGCCGTATCTTGATCTATCCCAATCGGTGGGACGAAAAGACCATGGCCGAGATGAGCGCGAGCATGCGCTCCAGCCTGTTCGCCCTCTACGAACACATGGGCTTCAATACACTGAGACACCTCATGCCCGGGGCCGGGGGGGCGGGCGATCCGGCCAACAAGGTCAGGATTCGGCGCCGCGTTCACCTCACTCCAGCCAATATCGCGAGGGAGCGCGAAGAGGGGATCAAGCGCGAGGTGCATATTGTCTCGCTGGGCGACGAGATTCCGCTCTCACGACTCAATAACTACTTGCCGAATGCCGCCTGGCAAGCAGAATTCCGTCTATACATCGAAGGGCTGGGGCTCGGAGCGAAAGACCTCCTTCCTCTGGACGAGCTCCACGGCACGGCCGACGAGCAGTGGTCGCGGGTGCGAATGGTCGGCCCCGCAGAGGCGAAGCGATATCCGCGTCTCTATTATCATACGATTCGCTTCCAGGGTCGCATCTTCGTGATGGAACAGGGCCGTGCGAGTGAGCAGGTCCGACTTCAATATGGTGATGAGGTGCTGATCGGGGCCAATTTCAGTCCGCACAACTACTTCGAGCTCCCGTCGCGAAAGTGGATCCAGGTATTCCGTGAAGGCGGAATGACCATGCCTTGGAGCGAGGACTACGTCTGGCAGGTTCCGGAAGTGTCGGTGCAGGTCGTGGGCTATCTCACCGACTTCATGTATGCAGGTGCTCGCGAGAAAGATCTCCCGGTCGCTTTCTATGCAATGCCCCACACGCCGAACAACACCGACGAGGATTTGAGACGATCCACGATGAGTGCGATCGGGCATGGCGCCAGAATTCTCAACTACTTCTGTGCTTTTCCGAAACAGTTCTGGTACGAGAACTATGTCGACGCCGCGAATGTAAGTCGCTACCTCACAATGGGTGAGATGAACCATGAGATCGGGGCGGCCGATGAGTATCTGGTTGACGCACGGCCTCGGCGTGCAGAGGTCGGGATCGTGGTGCCCGATGCCAGCGACATATGGGAGAACGCTGGGACGGGACCGTACGGTGACTGCGATGATTGCAAGTCGATTCTCTTCAGCGAGGAACGAAAGGCCCTGTGGCTTGCACTCCGCCACCTACAGATCCCCGTCGCAATCGTGCCTTCCGAAGACGTGCGCAGCGGTGCGATCGAACAGTATTCGGCTCTGTACGTCGCGGGGAGCCATGTTGCGCGAGACGTCGCTCGCGGCTTGGTCGATTGGGTCAGGGAAGGGGGAGTTCTCTTCGCTTCGGGCGGTACCGGTGTGCGTGATGAGTACGATCGACCCAGCAATATCCTCCCGGATCTGATCGGCTGTCGTTCTCTGGGCGTGGAGAAGACCGTTGGACTTGTCCGCGCGAAGATGGAGCTTGCGAGGTTGGAGCCGCTGGGGCGAGTGAGCGTGACCGAGGCCGGCGGCTTCGATGCGATCGCTCTGCGCCAGCGATGGTCGGTGGAAGAGGCCGAGGTGCTTGGGAAGTTCGAAAACGGCGCCCCGGCCATCGTGACCGCTCGTCACGGGCAGGGGAGCGTGGTTGGTGTTGCGGCGCTGCCGGGCCTGGCCTACGTACGAAGCGCAATCCCCATCAGACCCTGGGATCGTGGTTGCCGAGCGGAGAGCATGAATCACTGGCTTCCATCGGAGTTCGATCGGGCGGCTCGATCGGTCGTAGCCATGCCGCTGCAGTTGGCAGGTGTGCGTTCGCCAGTGCGTTGTGACAACCCGCTTGTGGAGCCCAATCTGCTCGAAGGGCGATCCCAGGCGGCTCTGGTTCTGGTCAACTTCACCGATTCGCCTATCGAGAAGCTGAGTATCGAGCTCGACTTGGGGTGGTCTCCGAGCAGGATTCGATCCGCGAGGGGCGCCGACATCGAGCGCAGAGGGCGAACACTAGTGCTATCGCTCGGAGTCTCCGACATTCTGATGATCGATCGATGAAGGCTCTGCTCGTCTTGGGAGTCGTTTCTTCTCTTTTGTTGGGGACAGCCGCGTATGGTCGACCAGGGCCTCGCGCGCCGCGGCCCCAGCGCATGCATTTCGAATGCGAGGCGGTGCTGAGCCCCCGGCCGGGGCACGGATCGAGCGATGGCTGTGATGTCCTGGTGGTGTGGAACGATGCGCTCTCCGGTGCGTCGGTGCTCGCACGAAGCTCGCTGAGCCCACATCGGCCGGTCTCCATCCGAGGCCAGATACCTTCGCCGAGCCGCCCCGGGGCGACGATCGGGCTCTGGGTCGATCCCGGAGTCGATCGCAACGGGCAGGGCGACCGCGTGGTCTTCCTTTCTCCGCGAGTGATGCTGGGCGATCCCACGATCGCTGCTTTCGAGCGGACCTGGCTGGATCTGAGCGAAGCCCTGCGGGCAGGCAAAGCCCGTTTCCGGGCCAGAGACGAGCTGGTTGCGTTGTCAAGGGCGGCTGAACAGGGCTCCAAGCATGGCGTGGAGCTCGGCCCCGATTCCGGAACACTGGTTGTCGCGGCCCGTGGGTCAAGGGCCGGCGGTATAGAGATCGATGTCGCGCCACCGGATGGTCCGCCCGCGGTCTCGACACTACGAGTCTACAAGGGCATGCTGCACGCTCACTCCTCGCTTTCCGACGGCGCCGGGCCTCCATCGGAAGCGTTCCGCGTGGCTAGGGAAAGGGGCGTCGATTTCTTCGCGATCACCGATCATGCCGAGATGATCCGAATACCGCGCTTCGGTCAAAGCCGCTGGAATGAGCTCCGCCGGGCCGCGAGGGAAGCGACAATCGACGGCGAGTTCGTGGCGCTCTGCGGCACCGAGTACACTCACCCGACCGAAGGGCACCTAAACACCTTCGGAGCCGACCGGGTGATCGACGCTATCACAGCCCCCCACTGGGAAGCCTACTTGGACCAATTGGCGGCGCAACCCTCCGCCATCGGACAGTTCGATCACCCTTACCAGGAAGGGACTCGCAACTGGAACGACTTCGCGCTCCCCGGACCGAGTATCCGAGATGAAGCGTTGCGACAGATGTCGCTGATTCGAGCTCTCGACGGTAAGGGGCGTTTCGCGTACGCGTACCGGCGCGCCCTCGACAAGGGATGGCTGGTGTCCCCCCAGGAGAGCCATGACGACCACAATCCGAGCTGGGGCGAGGGCGGGCGCAGCATAACCGGTGTCCTTGCGCACGCCTTGACCGAAGCACGGATCCTGCAAGCGCTCCGAGAACGCCGGACATTCGCCACTCAGGATCGCGGTTTGATCCTCACCCTGCGCGCGTCGGACGGAACATGGATGGGCGGCGAGATCCGATCGGGTCGCCGAGATCTCCAAGTGACCGCCTCCGATCCGGTCCCCGACGACACTCTTCTGCGAATCGAGATTCTGGGTCGGGGAGACCGAGAGATCGCCGCCAAGGTTGTGCCTGGAGCAGCAAGCGTTACTTGGACTCCCACCGTGGAACTCCTGAGCGGAGAGGCGGTTTTCGCACGCGCGGTGCAAAGGGATGGCGACGAGGCCGTGAGCGGGCCGCTCTTCGTCAGGTAGCTGAGGGTCGGCGCAAGAATGGCAGGGCATTATTGCATCCCATCTGCGGCACATCTCCGGCCGATAGGCGAGCCCCGAAGTCCTCGCAGTAGCACTGCCATTCCAGGATCCGCCACCTAATGCGCGCTTCGCCATGCGCCTCCTGGCCTTGTGCTGCGTTGGCCGCACCGATCGACCAGATCTGCAGCACATCCGAGCGCCAAGATGCCCAGCTATCCTTGCGCCGGACCTGACAGGGCTTTGTCCAGATCTTCGATCAAGTCCTCAATGTCTTCTATGCCGACAGAGAGGCGGATCAGTCCCGGCACGATCCCGAGAGCGATTCGATCTTCTTCGGGAACCGATGCGTGGGTCATGGCCCCGGGGTGGCAGACCAGGCTTTCGACTCCACCGAGCGACTCGGCCAGTGTGAAGATGCGAAGGGCCGCAACGAAGCGCTCGGCCGCGCCGAAGTCCTCGAGCGCGAAGCTGATCATGCCGCCGAAGCCGTCCATCTGCTCTCTTGCGAGCTGATGCTGGGGGTGATCCGCCAACCCTGGGTAGTAGACGCGCCCAACCCTGACATCAGTGTCCAAGAACTTCGCGATCCGGCGCCCATGAGAGTCGTGCGCTTGCATTCGCAGATGCAGCGTCTTGACACCCCGGAGAACCAGCCACGAGTCGAAAGGCGAGGGCACGGCTCCCGCGGCGTTCTGAACATAGGCCAGGCGCTCCGATAACGAATCGTCACTTGTGACGATGACGCCTCCAACGACATCGGAGTGTCCGTTCAAGTACTTGGTCGTGGAATGCAGCACGATGTCGATGCCGTGCTCGAGTGGGCGCTGGAAGATCGGGCTCATGAATGTGTTGTCGACGCAGCTCCAGATCCCGTACTCCTTCGCCAGGCGAGCGACCGCCCCCAGGTCGGTCAACGTCAGGATCGGATTGGTCGGCGACTCCACGAATATGAGTCGCGTTCGAGCCTCGATCGCCCCTTCGACGGCCTCGAGATCGGATGTATCGACGAAGGTCGCGCGCAGCCCGAAACCCGCGAGGATCGTGGTGAGGAGGCGATAGGTTCCTCCGTAGAGGTTGCTGGTGCAAACCAAGTGATCGCCCGCTTCCAGTAGCATCGCAAGGGCGGTCACCGCCGCCAGTCCGCTGGCGAAGGCGTGACCGTGGGTGCCACCTTCGAGCGACGCGAGGTTCGCCTCGAGAACTTCGCGCGTTGGGTTTTGGGTTCTCGCGTACTCGTACCCTTTGTGCTGAGCAATGGCGTCTTGAGCGAATGTAGCTGTCTGGAATATCGGCGTCATGATTGCGCCGGTGATCGGCTCTGGTTGCTGCCCTGCGTGAACCGCACGGGTGGCGAGTTTCATGTGTATTCCTCGGTATTTGGTACGAACCTACATCAGGTCGACGGCCACGAGCCGGACCAGATCTCCACGTCGGATGCGCAAGAGCACGGCTCTGGAACCACTGAGCTGTCGCCGGACTTCGGCCTTCAGGACCCTTGCGCCAGCGGGCCCTCGCCCCACGAGGTCGATGCAGTCACCGAGACGTATCTCCGCTCGGTCCGCCGGACCGCCACCCGCCACCGAGACCACGACAACCGGTGCCCCGATGCCCCCGAGCTGCGCGATGGTCAGTCCCAAGCTCTCCAGTTCGGTGACGATTACCGGTGCAGGCTCGTCACCAGGTTCGCTTCGGCTTTCGCGCAGCTCCACCTGCAGAATGCGCCCATGTCCGTCGGTGGAGACGCTGAGCTTGAGCGCTTCGCCCGGCCGTCGCGAGGCGATCGCTCGTTCAAACTCCTCAGCGGAATGAACCGGTCGGCCATCGACGGCGGTGATCACGTCGATCGGCGCCAGTCCGGCGCGATTGCCCGGGCCGCCCGAGGTC
>CAZFNT010000113.1:0-9816 GCA_964520315.1 uncultured Gemmatimonadota bacterium | reverse complement strand
GAAGGGATCCGTTTCGCCCTGCAAGAGATGACGGAACCGAAGGTGGTCTGTTTCAACCTTCGCGATCCCGATTGATGGTCTTCAGAAACCGAGTTCGTTCACGATCGCATCCAGCAAGGTCTGGTTGCGATCGGCGGTGATCTCCCAGACCATCATTCCGGCGAGACCGTTGTTCCGTACCATGGCCGCCTTCAGACCGATCGACTGGGCATCGTCGTAGCTGATGAAATGGCCACCGTATTGGCTCGAGGAGTAGAGGTAGGGAGCCATGCAGTTAGCATCCCAGGCCTTCGTGTAGTTCCCTGAGAGCTCGAAGGTCTCGATCTCGAAGAAATCGTTGACGCCGGTATCGCCCGATGCCCAGTCGTCCCAGGTTCCGGGCGGCACGTCGGTGGCCGGCTGGAATAGCCCCAGATCGGTGGCGGGGACTCCGCCCCAGGCCCTCCCATAGAAGGGCGCCCCGACGACAACCTTCTCCGGCGGCACGCCCGCATCGAGCCAGGCCTGCACTGCGTACTCGGTGTTGTAGCGGGTGCGGATCAGCTCGTTCGGATTCGGATCGTCGGGGCTAGGGCGCAGCTTGGAGTGATGGTTGGTCATCGAGAGATCCCATGCGCCGTGATAGTCGTAGGTCATGAGATTCATCCAGTCCAGATGGCCGGCGATCTCGGCCATCTCGTAGTTCTCCATCTTGTCGTAGCCGGCCGGGGCGGCGATGGTGAGCAGATAGGGTCGCCCGTCCTCCGCCGCGGCCTGGTCGAGCTGCTGCCTGAGCTCCGCCATGAGCAGCGTGTAGTTCTGCTTGTCCTCGGGGCGGTAGGTGTTTTCCGGGAGGCCGCAGCACACCGGATACTCCCAATCGATATCGACGCCGTCGAAGCTGTACTGTCGAATGAAATCGACGCAGGAAGCGGCGAAGGTCGAGCGCGACTGGGCGCTGAGGGCGACATCGGAAAAGCGACCGGACCAGGTCCATCCCCCCACCGATATGAAAGTCTTCAAGTGGGGATACTGCTCCTTCAACACGATATTCAGTTGCTTGTACGTGCCCCGAAACGGGTCCTCCCAACTGTCGCCGGGGTAGTACTTGTCGACCGCCGCGTAGTAGTCGCCGATCGCGATCTTCAGGTCAGCTCCGATGTTGGCGAAGGCGTAGTTGATATGGGAGACCTTCGCCGCCGGAATGTCGAGGGGATGGTAGTTGCGGGCGTAGATTCCCCACTCGATGTAGTAGGCGACAATTTTCTTCTCGTCTGGCGGGTCGCCGTTCATCTGGAAAGGGAAGCTCTCGGAATCGATCTCGGTCTCGCCATCGTAGATCGTGGCCCCGGCCGTGTAGGAGCCTGCCGGAGCAGTGAGCGGGATCGGAATGTCGAGATGGACCGCGACCGAATCGCCACCGGCGATCTCGTAGGGAACGCCATCATAGATCGTACGCTCGAAGTCCACCGAGGGAGCCGATTGTGCCCACACGAGCGCTTTCGTGAGAGAGGCGGTATCGGGCGATGTGTTGCTCACTTGTAGATCGAGACTGAGCGTATCACCCGGATCGTAGGCGCTCTGGTAGCCGGAAAGAGCGAGATCGAGACCGCCGCCGCTACCCAGGCCGTCGAGGTAAGGGCGGTGGGCGCCGGAGAACTCCAGACCGCAGTCGAGATCCCAGTTGATCGACCAGGTCATGAGCCCCCGGAAATCGGGGTAGCCGGCGGGATTCGCAAGCTGATAGCTGCCCCCGAACGGTTGCCCCAAGACGAGATAGTCCACCGCCTGCTGGACCACCGGTGGTGTTGTGTAGCCCGATCCGGCTGCCGCGGCACAGGCGGGTAGGCCGATCATCACCTGATCGCTCCGTAGCGGCTCGAAGAAGATCGGCGTGACGAATGCGTTGACATCGAAACCGGCGAGCAGCATGTCGGCCATTGCTGCATGGAAATCGGCCTGCGCCGGCAGATAGATATTGCCGTCTCGGCCGTACATCGATCCGGTGTTGTAGTGCTGCACATGCACGTAGCTCAGCTCGTCGCGAAAGGCGTGGAGGAAGGGCAGATAGGCGCCCCAAATGCTCGAATAGGAGCCGTAGCCCCCCTGGACGAATGCTGTCTCCGGGGCGGCCGTGAGCAAGAAGCCAGGACCGAAGTGGTCCAGCAACTGCTGCACGGCATCGATCAGGTTGACGATGCGCTGGCTCGTCGGTCCTCGGAAGTCGGTGTCGCCCGGCTCTAGAAGGAGCGACTGCCCCTCGAGATCGATGTCGATGCCGTCGAAACCGTGGGTCTCGATGATGCTCGTCATCGATGTGGCGAAGGAATCGGCGTCAGCCGCGGTGTCGAGGTAGACGGGTGAGGCCGCGCCTCCGACCGAGATCAGCACGGTCTTGCCGGCCGCTCGGAGACTCGCGACGTCGGTGGTGAAGTCGGCGGGGTTCGGATAGATCTGGGAATGGGGGGTGAACGTCATCTCGCTGCCCAGCCAGGTGCTCGCCTCCGCGAAGGCGACGTTGACCACGTCAAAGGCATCGGGCACCACCGCCAGAGTCGGATTCCCGCCGGTACCGGGCCAATTGTGCCAGTAGCCGACCAGAGCCTTCGCGGGCACGGCGGCTCCCGCGGGTGGGGCGAGGCCGAGAGTCAGGAGAGCGACGAAGAGTACATAGGCGAGCGCAAGGGGCACGGGGGGGAGCATGCGCAATTCCGCTGTTGGGGGGGACCGACGGTGCGGGTCGGCATCATGATTACATAGAATCTCCAGCATTGTGGGCAGCGACGTCGAAGAATCGGGGATATCCTGGCTCTGGGTTGTTCGCCCGCCCCGCTCCCGCCGCCGGAGGAATGCCACCATGCGAATCCTGACCACCACCGCATTGACAACGGGCCTCTCGACACTCGCATTCGCCCTGCCTCTATTGGCCGCGCCACTCGAAGCGCGGGCGCTCACGCCGACCGACTCGCTCCTCGTTCGCGCGGCGCGCCTCTCCGACTGGGTGTTCGACGATCGGCGACCGATCGAGCTCCGCCTGAGCTTCTCGCAGCCCGCCTTCTGGGACAGCCTCTACGAGAACTATGAGGAGGGCGAGTACCTCTCCGCCACTCTGACCTTCGAAGGCCGCGACTACGAAGATGTCGGCGTTCGCTTCAAGGGCGCGTCGTCGATGTGGGGCTTCCCTACCGAGAAGAAACCCTTCAAGATCAAGTTCGACGCATTCAACGAAGAGCAGACCTTCTTCGGACTGACGAAACTCAGCCTGAGCAACGGCTTTCGGGATCCATCGTTCTTGCGTGAGAAACTCTTCTACGACGCCGTCGGCGAGTTCTTGCCTTGCGGCCGCGCCAATTTCGCAAAGCTCTACATCAACGACGTCTATTGGGGCCTCTACACCAATGTGGAGCAAGTAGACAAGCGACAGATCCAGAGGCATTTCGGAGGAAACGAAGACGGCAATCTCTTCAAAGGGGATCCACAGGGTTGGCTCGTCTGGCTCGGTCCCGAGTGGTGGATGTACGACAGCAAGTACAAACTCGTGACGAACGAAGCGGCGAACAACTGGAACGATCTGATCGATCTGATCGATCGAATCGACAATTCATCGATCGCGGGCTTTCCAGATGAGCTCGAGCCCGCATTTCATATCCGCAACTTTCTCTTCCTCTCGGTGCTCTATAACCTCTACATCACCCTCGACAGCTACATCGGCGAGGGGCACAACTACTATCTCTACCATCGGGACGATACCGACCGCTTCACGATCTTGCCCTGGGACGGCAACGAGGCCTTCGCTGCTTGCCCGGCCTATGTCTGGCCCGATCTGCTGGAGCTTCCGCTCTTCTGGGAGCGGTCGCAGGAGCACCCCAGGCCACTCGTCAACAAGATGTTCGACATTCAGGAGTATCGAGATATCTATCTCATGGACTACCAACATGTTGTAGAGAATCACTTCGATGAAACGAGACTCTTCGCGAGGATCGACAAGTTGGCCGCATCGATTCGAAGCGCCGTCTATGCCGATACGCTGAAAATGTATAGCGATCAGGAATTCGAACAGAACCTGTCTAGCGATACCTGGGTGCACGGAGAGCTCTTCTACGGCCTGAAATCGTTCATCACCGGCCGACTGGCCTCGGTCTCGGAGCAGCTCGACCAGGAAGAGATACCGGCGCGCAGGTCGGGGCTCTTCGTCAACGAGCTTATGGCATCGAACCAAGCAACGATTCAAGATGAGTGGGGTGAGTACGATGACTGGATCGAGATCTACAACTCGAACGCGACGCCGGTGAATCTCGAAGGATTGCTCCTGACCGACAACCCCCAAACACCCGACAAGTGGGAGCTGCCCTCGGTCGAAATAGGGCCCCAGGAATTTCTGCTGATCTGGGCGGATGGAGATACGGCGCAGGGAGCTCTGCACGCCGACTTCAAGCTCGCCGCGGGCGGCGAATATGTCGGTCTCTACGAGAGAGACGGCGTCATTCCGATCGACACTGTGAGCTTCGGCGCCCAGAGCGCCGATATCTCATACGGCCGATTTCCGGACGGAGGCGCCGGCTGGGTGCTGATGGGCACACCTACACCTGGAACGAGCAACGTGGTCGGCATGAGCGCTGCCGCCGGAGCACTCGCCGGACGACGGCGCCGGTAGCAGTCTACTACATGCCCAGGATCATCATCGCCGGCGCGAGCACCCTCGACATCGTGAGCGAGGCTATTGCGCCCCGAGGAGCGCCGAAAGATCCCCCAACACCACATAGAGCGTCTTCGTATACCAAACACCAGCACTCATCGACTGCTCCGCATCCCACAGGTTGATCTTCCTCGTCGCGCTCATGCCGCCCAGGCAGTCGAAGTTCCACCAGCTCGCGTACAGAGTCTCGGGCGTGTAGAGCGCGATCGCGTGGCGAAGATCGGAGCTTGCGAAGACCACCGCGCCGCGCTGCACGGTCACGGTCTCATTCTCGGTGCAGGCGGGCATCGCTTGCTCCACGAAACCGGCGCCCTGGGTGTAGACGAAGATCCGCTCGCTCACATATGTCTCGACGTAGGCGGTAACCCACTCGCGCGTATATGTGTCGCTCTCCGCGGGTCTGTAGCCGACATCCCAGCGAACGAGATCGTAGAGGGGATGATTCAAGAGCGTTGCTCTGCGCTGGAACTCGCCGCCATAGACCACCGGCCGATGCTGGCCACCGCCGTACGACTGCGGCCCCCACTGCAGCGGCAATGTGTGGGTGTAGTAGCTTCTCGCCGAGCGTTGCTCTTCGACGAGTGGCGAGCCGTGCCCCCACATATCACCGGCCTCGGTGGGGCCGAATCCGACATCGCTGAGCCCCGGCTTGAAGAGAGCGGTCTGGATCTCGCGCCCTGAATCCCAGTGGTTCAGAAACTGTCGCCCTCCCCACCACAGCTCGTAGGCGACGCCACCCCAGACCCGATCGAAGTGCATCGTGATGGCGCCATTGGAGATCGTGCGAAGATCGCTGTGGTGACTGTTGCCGAAGCTCAGGTCTTCGCCGTAGCGGGGGAATCCCCAGCCTTGCGCGCCCTCGAGGTCGTAGCCCGGTGGATTCTCCCCCAGGCGCGTGGTCATATGATCGCCGTCGGAGGGCCGGTGGGCGCGGCGGATCTCCGCCAGACCGTCGTGGGCGCCGTTCCATGTGAAGCCGAGCGTGCCCTCTGTCTCGTAGCCCCCTTCGCCAGCGGTCCGCGAGTCCATGTGGTCCAGTGAGGGGGGATTGTAGAGGCGGTAAAGGTTCGCTCGATCGGCCGCGTCACCCGCGGCGAGGTACCAAATCAACCCTTCGTTCGTGCCGCCGGGGCTCTCCGAAGAGCCTTCGTCGATCGTGATGTGGTCCCCCTCGGGGCCATGGTTCGGCAGCCACCACCGATTGATCGGGATGAGCATTGTGTTGAGAGGAATGTCCGAAGCGGATGCGCCGGCCGAAACGATGCTGGCGGCGAGGATCCAGCCCGCGGCACAAAGTACTGGACTCATGATGAAGGCTCCTGGTCTGCGCGGCTCCCCCGGCGCAAGGCAAGTCTAACCCGCGTCCCTCCCCACCAACACCTCGCTTCGATAATTCCAACTCCGCCTCACCAGCGCTTCGATCTGCTCTTCCGACCAGCGGAGCACGCGCCGCACCCATTCGAGCTCGTCGCGCAATGTCGTGTCGAAGATCCCCGGATCATCGGACGCGACGACGATCGGAAGCCCCGCCTCGACGAATCGGTGCACCGGGTGGTGTGCGTCGTCGGTGAGACCCGCCAGCCTTCGATTCGAGGTCGGACACACTTCGATGATCGCTCCCGTCTTCAGAATCGCCGACATCGCATAATGTTGTCGATTGCGGACCTCCTCCAGACGCTCGCGATCGTACGAGACTTCGAGCATCGAGTCGGTCGAACAGGTCTCCACCTTCGACAGCTCCCGCGCAACGAGCAGGCGATCGACGCGCACTCCGAATCGCTCCAGACCCCGCGCATGCTTCAAATCGTAGCGAAGCTGATCGGCCCTCTCCCCGGCCCGCTCCAAGCGCTTGTGCTCGCCGAAGCTATCGGGATCGACGCCCAGCGCGATCGCATGCCCCAGCCGGTGCGCACCCAGCTCCGCGGCCTCTTGCACCCACCGAATCGCGCTCTCCAGCGACTTGTCCTCGAAGCTCTCGCCTACATGGTAGAGGATCGCAAGCGCCCGTTCGGGGGTCGCAAAATTGTGCTCCCGCACCGCGTCGAAGAACGCCGCCTTCCGTTTCGGGGGGTGCCCCTCCTCCACCGCGCAGAAGTCGACCCCGGTCAGCAGCTCCCCATGCGGACCCCGCGACAGATCGCGCACCAGATCCCACAAGTACCAGGGATCCTCTCTCGAGAGGCTGATCGCGACCCGAGCGTCGACTCCGAGCTCCGCGCCCCGAGCCGCACGCTCCAACATGCGCGTCAACAGCCCCCTCGCGAGCTCCCAAGGCTCAGCCGGCGGCGGCAACATTCGCAGCTCCGCGTATCGCACGCCGCCCCGCGCGTAGTCTCGCAGTATCCCTTTCATGAAGCGGTCGAGCTCGTTCTCCAGTCGCCCCTCGAAGCCCGCCGCCGCTCGCGGCCGGCTCAGCTCGCTCGCGGCGATCAGCAGGTTGAATTTCGCCTGGAAGCGCTCGAAGCGTCCACCATCCCCGTCGCCGAACACGAAGAGCTCCCGAAACTCGCTCTCGGCCCCTTCCTCCCCGCGGCGCACCCTTTCGACGATCGCCTCCGGATCGGGCCGCACCTCGAAGGCGGCCTCATAGCTTCCCTGATAGACGCTCCAGTCGATTCCCTCGCTCGCCAAGATGTGTTGCAGAAGGGCATCGTGCCGAATGCAGCCGTAAAGATGTGCATGCAGCTCAACCAGCCCCCCATCTTCTCTCATCGGCCGGCCAACTCCGCCTCGCGCTGCTCCACCTCGAGCTCTTCGATCACACCACAGAACCGCAGCAGGGGTGGAAGGGCCAACATCGTCGCCAAGAAGCAGGCCGCGACACCGATCGCCAGAGCGATTCCGAGCGACGCCATTCCGCGATGGGAGTAGAGGCCGATGCTGCCGAAACCGGCCATCGTCGTCAGGCTCGTCAGCAGCATCGCCCTGCCCACACCCGCCCCCGCCTCGTGCAGCCCTCCACCGTGCCTCAGTCGATGCAGAAGATGCACGCCGTCGTCAACCCCGATCCCGATCAGAATCGGGATGCCGATCACGTTGACGAAATTGTAGCTCACTCCGAGCAACTTCATCGCACCGAGCGACCAGGCCGTCGCGACGATCAGAGGCACCATCGCGAGCAGCGCGGGCAACGGCCGGCGGAAATCGCAGAAGAGCAGAAGAGCGATCGCGACGAATGCCGCCGGAATCGCGATGAACCCCTCGCGCAGCATCTCTTCGTTCATCTCCAGGATCAACTGCGGCGTGCCGACCGCGTCCCCGTGCACACGGGCCACCTCTTCGCTGAAACGCACCAGGGGCTCTCGCTCGTAAATATCGCCCTTCGGCATCAATGTAATGAGGAACTCTCCCGTCACCGCCGACCGGTACCGCTCGACCACATCGCTCGGCAGATCCTCGATCGTCGCCGCGCGATCGATGCGCGTCATCCGCTCGACCCGTGCGGCCAGGCGCTCTCCGAAGCGATCGGCCAGCCCCCGCACACCTTCCCAGCGCACTGGGTCGTCCGCCTCCGCGCCGAGCGTACCGATCGCGGCGCGCTCCAAGCGACCCGCCAAGCGGGAGAGCCTGCCGTCGAGCTCCTCGGCGCCGGTGAGCCGGGCCGCCGCCGTGGCGATCCGGTCGAGGCCACTCACGAAGGCGAGATCCCCCATCTCGATTACGTTGTCACGAAGACGACCGATCTGCTCGGCGAGAGCAGCCCGCTCCTCTTCGTCAGCGAGATCGAGTGGCCGCGCTCCACCTGCCGCCACCGCCGCGCGAATTCGGCGGATCGTCCGGCCCGTCTGCTCCGCTTCTTCCGGTGGCGGCAACCACCGTGAGATGTCGTCGACGTCGCCGACCGACTCGAGATCGGCGAATTCCTCAGCCGAATGTCGCGACGTTTCGATGTCGGGCGCCGTGACGAAGGCGACCTCCATAGAGAGCCCGAAACGCTCCACGATCTCGGGCTGCAAATCGACCGACCGGAGCCCCGCCGGCTCCAGCTCGAGCATGTTGTACTCATACTCGTTTTGGATGCCGAGCCAGATGCCCGCGGCCGTGGTCAAAACGACAACAATAGAGAAAGGCAGCGCGCGCCGACCGACCCCATGCGCGATGGCCCCAAGAATCGGCAGAGGCCGACTCGCGTATCGACGTCCCGCGCTCGACAGCCGGTCATCGCGCCACATGAGCAGGGCGGGCAGTAGGGTGAGCACCGACCCGAGTGTCAGCAACACTCCGATCCCGGCGCAGAAACCGAACTCTCGTATCCCTTTGGTCTCGGCCACCATCAAAACAAAAAACGCGATCGCCGTCGTCAGCCCACCGGTCACTACGCCGCCGCCGGTCTCACTGAGCGTCCGCCGAAGAGCATCGGTCGATGTACGTCCCCTCCCCCGTTCCTCTTGAAAACGACCCACCAAATGGATCGAGAAGTCGATCCCGAGCCCGGTGAGCACCATCATGATCACGGCGGTCATGATGTTCAGCTCGCGCACGGTGAAGGTGTAGACAGCGAGCGACCAGACGATCCCCGCGAGTAGGGGCGCGCCGGCGAGGATCGGAGTGGCGAGGTCGCGAAAGGCGATCGCAAGCAACAGATATGCGAGCGCGACCGCCAGCGCGCTGAGCAAATATGTCGAGCGGCCGAGCGAATCGAGCTCGTCGCGCGAGACGGGGATCACGCCGGTGCGCTCGAATGTGACGCCCGGGTGGCGCTGCGCGAGACCCTCGAGCCGCTCCTCGATCGCGTAGTCGACCGGAATGACCGTCGTCATATCGCCCACTTCACCCAGGGGAGAAACGAAAATGAGCGCCATCTCCCCGTCAAGAGAGCGGAAGTAGGGGTCGCCGGTGCTTAGATCGCGGATCGCGCGGTCGATCAGAGGAGCCGCGTCGCGCCCGTCGGCGGCGGCGATCAGCGCGTCGGTGAGTCCGCCGACGGCCTGCAAAGTCGAGACCACGCTGCGCTCGTCGTCGCCGAGTCGATCGGAATCGTCGCCGTAATCCTCCTCGAATGCGTCGTTCAGATGGCGAAGAAAGGGGAGCAGGCTGGGGTCGGAGAGTAGCCGCTCGGCGCGGCGCAGATCGGATGCGCCCAGCGTGCCGAGGCCATGATCGATCGCGAACTCCTCGTCGATCCCGCGAACCACCTGCGT
>CAZFNT010000112.1:6867-9828 GCA_964520315.1 uncultured Gemmatimonadota bacterium | reverse complement strand
AGGGTCCGGAAAGAAACAAACGTGTCAGATCGCGCCCAGATTTGGGTCAGATTCGGCCGATCCGACTGAGTGCAACCGGAGGCGTAGTCGCAGCCTACGGCGAGGATTGCACGATTGAGGCATCGGTCGAAGATGGCCCGAAGATGGGATGCGAGGTGGCGCGTTTGTTTCTTTCCGGACCCTAAGGTCGTTCTAGAAGGAGTGGAGGTAGCTCACCTGGAAGTTGTTCTGGCTGTGGGTCGAGCGCGGATCGACGATCGAGACGTGCGCGCCGTTCTCGTCTTCGAAAACATTGACGCGATCTACAGCGGCGAAGGGGGGGGCCGTGTTTGGATTCATCGCCATGATCTCGGCCGTGAAGGCGGTGTTGACCACGGCGAAGACGGTCGCTTTGTACTCGCACTCTTCCGGTACTCCGGCTGGTCTTGCCGCGAGCACTTCCCAGCCGGCCTGGGTGGCGGCTGCGCGAACTGCTTCGCAGGTCGCCTCGTGGGATGTCGTTGCCGCTTCGATCACATATTCGTAGACGTCGAACTTCTGACCCTTCGCCATGGCGGAGGCGCTCATCGCGATCGTGGCGCAGAGGCCGATGGCGAGCTGTCGTAAACCCATGAGAGACTCCGATTCGCCTGATTGGCGACGCTGTGCGGCGGCCGGGCTTCTGGCGCGATCGCGAAGTCCGGGGTTGGCGTTGGCCCCCGTCTGGGCAGAGGCCGTGGCGGAATCCCTCACGGATGTTCCTGGACGAAGGCGTCAACTGCGCATCGATCGTGCCGCAAACCCGCCTCTCCTTCGTGGGCGTTGGGGGTTCTCCAGAGCGCGCCACCGGTGCTACTGAAGGCGTTGATGTGCAATAGGTTACCGCTTCTTGACGTTCCGCGCTTCCCGAGATGGATCCGCCGGGGGTCAGAGGGCGCAACGTATCGTTTCAGATTGCGCGACAAAGTGCTGCAACATCTCGTTGCGGGGACGCTGCTCGCCAATCTCGGCGAGCGGTTGATCAAACCAAGGAGAACTTCAGCAGGAGGAATGAAAGGTGATCAGCCCCGCGAGGGCCTCGGTTCTAGGCTTGTGTTGTGCTCTTCTAGTCTGAACAATCGCTTGAGCATGGGCCCCCTTTGAATCTCCGAACGCAGCGCCCATTCTACCGACTCAGAGACGAAACACGAAAGGCAGCCTTCATATGAGGGATCGATTCACTGATCAGGCCGTGTGGATCACCGGCGGCGGCAGCGGGCTCGGCGAGGCGCTGGCGGCGGAGTTTGCTCGGCGCGGGGCGCGCGTGGCGTTGAGCGGGCGGCGGGTCGATCGCTTGAACGAAGTCGCCGGTCGGATTGGGGCCACGGGAGGGGCGGCGATAGCTGTGCCCTGCGATGTGACGAACGACGACGCGGTGCGCGACGCGGCCGGAGCGGTGGTCGAGGCGTTTGGCGGAATCGATGTCGCTGTCGCGAACGCCGGCATGGGGGTCGTCGGGTTCTTCGAGCGGCTGAGCGACGTGGAGTGGAAGCAGCAGTTCGGCGTCAATCTCTATGGGCTGGTGAGCACAGCGAGGTACGCCCTGCCGGAGCTCCGCAAGAGCAGGGGGCGGCTGGTGCTGATGGGGAGTGTAGCTGGGCTGGTCACCAGAAAGCGCGCCTCTGCCTACTGCGCGTCGAAATTCGCAGTGCGGGCGATAGGATTGTCGCTTGCGCAAGAGCTACATGGCTCAGGTGTGTCTTGCACGACACTTTGCCCAGGCTTCGTGGAGAGCGACATCACTCGTGTCGATAACTTCGGTCACTTCGATGCTACCCGCAGAGATCTGCGCCCCCAGCGCTTGATATGGCCCTCAGATCGAGCGGCGAGAGTGATGGTCGATGCGGTCGGCGCGCGGAAGCGCGAGTATGTTTTCACCGGATATGGCAAGATCGGCGCCTTTCTGGGAAAACACTTCCCGGGGCTCATTCACTTTGCGGCGACGAGGCTGGCGAGGCGTCGAAAATGACTTCCCAATAGCCCACGTCGATCCACCGGTCGAATTTCCGGCCGACCTCTTTGAAATGAGCGACCTTCTCGAAGGTAACGACCGTGTTTTCGACATAGTGGTTGTAGATGTTTCGGATCGCCTCCGAATCGTCCGGGGGGACTGTTCGAATCATCGTGCATCTGTCGTCTTTTGTGTGACGCCTACAAGAACACCCCCGCCACCGTCGCCGTCATCCACGAAGCGAAGGCCCCGCCCAGCATCGCCCGCAGCGCCAGCCTTGAGATTTGCGGCTTCCGCTCCGGCGCTAGGGGCGAGATGCCCCCGATCTGGATTCCGATCGAGGCGAAATTGGCGAAGCCGCAGAGCGCGTAGGCCGCCATTTTGGCGCTGCGGACGTGCTCGAAAGCCCGGCTCGGGTCGCCGCCGGGGAGCATCTGCTGCAGCCCGTCGAAGGCGATGAACTCGTTTACGGCAATCTTGGTGCCGAGCAGCGTGCCCATGAGCTGGCAATCGTGCCAACCTTCCACGCCCATGCACCACGCCACTGGCGCGAAGACCCAACCGAACATTCGCCCCAGATCGAGCTCGCCGGTGAGCAAACTGGCCGCCACGAGCTGTTCTCCTAGCCATCCCAGCGGCCAGTTCACCAGCGCGACCAGCCCCATGAAGGCGATCAGCATGGCGATCACGTTGAGCCAGAGCTGCAGTCCGTCGCTGGTGCCGTTGGCCGCCGCCTCGATCAGATTCCCCGCCGTCCTCTCGATCTTCAGCTCGATCTTGCCGCCCGTCACGGATGCTTCGGTCTCGGGAAGCATGATCTTGGCGATGAGGAAAGCCGCCGGCGCGCTCATCACCGACGCGGTAAGAAGATGGGGGCCGTACTCCGCACCCAGGAGCCCCATATACACCGCCAAGACCGATCCCGCGATAGTCGCGAAACCGCCGGTCATCAGGGCGTTGAGCTCCGAAGCGGTCATCTTGGGCCTTTTTGT
>CAZFNT010000112.1:0-6857 GCA_964520315.1 uncultured Gemmatimonadota bacterium | reverse complement strand
TTCCGTTGACGTAGGGCCGGATGACCAAAGGTGCCTCGGTCTGCCCCACGAAGACATTCGCCGCCATCGCCATCGACTCGGCCCCGCTCACACCCATGAGCACGCTCATCACGCGCGCCATGCCGTAGATCAGCACCTGCATGATTCCCAGGTGATAGAGGACGCCCATCAGCGCGCTGAAGAAGATGATGACGGTCAGCCCGGAGCTCGCGAAGGCGAACGCGAAGCCCCAGCCGCCCTCGGCGAAATTCCCCCGCGAGAGGCCGCCGAAGACCAGCGCCGCGCCCTCTCCGGTCATTCCGATCAGCTGGGACACGAAGTCGGCGATCGCTTGAAAGACTACGATCCCGATCGATGTCTCGAGGATGAACGCGGCGAGAGCAGCCTGGATCGCGAGCCCGAAGACGACGACGCGCGTCGGAAAGGCCCGTCGATGGCTCGAGAACAGCCATGCCACGCCGCAGAAGAAAAAGAGGCCGATCAGTGCACGCAGAGCAAGCATGGGCGGAGTGTATTCCATCGCCGGATTAGCTGCGCTTGTCAACCACCTACCAGTCCCAGGATCTGGGGGCAAAGGCGGCCGAGTTCGAGGCCCAGTTCTCGGCCAAGGAGAACGAGCTGCTAGGTCCCATCTTCGGTCGCGTGGACGCGGCGATCAAAGGTGTCGCGAAATCGAGACAATTGGACCTGGTGCTCCGCACGCGGACCGATCCCGGACAGCCGATTATCTTGTACGCCAACGGGGAACGGCTCGTGGACATCACTCAGGATGTCGCGAAGGAGCTGGGGCTGGAGATCGACTGAGGGTCCGCCTCACGACCACCTCATGTCGGGTCGCGCCGGCCGCCGGGCGGTGGCGCAGCATTCCAGTGACGGGATCGAAACTCCAGTCGCCGTCGGAGACCTCCACCTCGAAACCGTCGGGATACTGGATCGCCGCCGGCACGAACACTTCCGCCGCCCCCGCACCCAATCCCTCCGACTCGTAGTGCAGCACGAAGCGACCCTTCTTGCGCCGGAATCTGTAGTCAGTGATGCGCCCAGGTACCGCTCTCGGATAAGGGCGGATCACAGCCTGGACGCCACGGGGCTCGTCGTTCTCGCCGAGCATTGAGAAGTCCTCGCCGTTCCAGCCGTCCTTCTCCTCCGGATCCCATCCGGTCATGTAGTGCCATTGAGCCTGGTGCATCCCCTTGGTCTCCGCGAGCTCGTACTGGTCGTTCATGTAGGCGTTGTGCCCCATGACGCTGAAATCCATACCGAACTCCGAGAGCCAGATCGGCAGCCCCAGCTCTTTACCCCAGCGCGCCATCCGCGCGAATGCCAGTCGTGACCTGGGTCGGCCAAGGGCGGTGTAGACGCCGGACGACAATGTGATCGCGTCGTACCAGTGCAGATTCAACACGACATTGTCGTAGTCGAACGGGCGAAACGACGGACGCATGGAGCCGGTGACCGTGAGCACGTTAGGCTCCGGGAAGAGGATGGCCTCGGGATCGAAGGGGACACGCACTTCGTGGTGGAAACGGTCGTAGAACGGCTGCAGGTAACGCCAATCGAAATGCAGGCTCAGGAGGAATCCGGCCCAAGGCTCGTTGATCGGGTCGTAACCGATGACCGCGGGATGATCGCCGAGTCGCGCAGCCACTTGCGCCCACGCATCGAGGTAAGCGGATTGAACGCCGTCCTCGTCCAGCCAGAAGGCGGTGAAAGAGCGGTTGACCTCCCATCGAAGGTGGTTCAGCGGCCACGGACCGATCAGCTCGAAATCCTCCCAATCCACATCCTCGGGGATGGCCCAGGTGGGCGCTCCATCTCCGCCCAGGGCGCGGGAATAGAGAGCCTGGTGCATGTCGAGAACGACCCAGAGTCCACGCCGCCAAGAGGCGTCCACGATCGCTTCGATGGCATCGAGATAGCGTGTTCGATACTCGCCACGTTGGGGCTCCAGTGCTTCCCAGGTGAGCACCAGCCGGATCGTGTTGAAGCCCCACTCCTGCAGGATGTCCAGCTCGCTGGCCTCGATGATCGGAAGGAACGGGGGCAGCTTGGCCTTACCGCTCACGTTGGCCCCGCGAAGCACTACCTCGCGGCCCTGTCGATCCACGATGGCGTCGCCGTCGACCTGTAGTCTGCCGGCGGCGAGGCAAGGTGCGGACATCCCACCCGTCAGGGCGACGGCGGCCATCGCCAAGCCCCAGCGGCGCGGGAGAATAGGGTGACGATGCCGACAAGGTGCGTGAGACATGAGAAGCCTGCCTTCCATGGGTCGTGGTCACGGCAGGATCCGGAGCTCGATCACCCCCGGCGCGCCTGTTCGACCGGAGGGTACCGATTCCTGCGCTTGAGAGGATAACAGCGCCATTTGCGGGCTGGCACGTCGGTTGGTTGCCGGGGCGGCTCTTACGATGCGCATGGAGTTATTCCTCCACCGACCCTAGACTTTCTCTCTCACGTGGGAGCGGACGGAGTCGATCGCCGCAAAGCAGTTCCGACTCGCTGAAGATCGATCCGCGGAGGCTCGGTTGGGCTGCACACCACGCGGAAAGGGCCCGGTGAACTACGGCTTCGTGATCGACAATCGCGCCTGCATCGGATGCCATGCGTGCTCCACGGCGTGCAAGAGTGAGAACGGTGTGCCGCTCGGTGTGCACCGCACCTGGGTGAAGTACACGGAAACGGGGAGCTTCCCCGACACGGGGCGGCACTTCCAAGTCACCCGCTGCAACCACTGCGCGAACCCTCCCTGCGTGCGGATCTGTCCGGTCGCCGCGATGGTTCGGCGCGACGACGGCATCGTCGAGTTCAATGGAGCACGGTGCATCGGATGCAAGGCCTGCCTGCAGGCGTGTCCCTACGACGCGATCTACATCGACCCCGACACCGGCACCGCCGCCAAATGCCACTACTGCGCCCATCGCACCGACTTGGGCAGGGAGCCGGCATGCGTCGTGATCTGCCCGGAGCACGCCATCCTCGCCGGTGATCTCGAGGACCCGAGTTCGGAGATCGCACGCTTCATCGCCAGGGAAAGCGTGACGGTCCGCAAGCCGGAGCAGGGCACCGCTCCCCAGCTCTTCTACCGGGACGGGCACGCGGCCTCGCTCCACCCCACCTCGGGCCTCGAGCGCGGCGACCTGCTCGCCTTCGCGGGTTCCGTAGCTCCGAGGCTCTGCGGTCTCGAGAACGGCGCCAGCGAGCCGGTCGCTCGACGGAGCTACGATGTGGACCACGACGTCCCGTGGCATTGGCCCGTGCCGGCCTATCTGGTCACGAAGGCGGCGGGCACCGGGATCTTCGGGGTGCTTGCGCTCACCATTCTGGGGGGATGGTTCGACCCCTCCCCCGCTCTGGTCGCGATCGCGGGTCTGGCGGGCCTGGTTCTGACGGCGATCACGGCGCTGCTCTTGGCGATCGATCTGGAGCGGCCCGAACGATTCCCCATGGTGCTCATTCACCCTCAATGGCGCAGCTGGTTGACCCGTGGAGCCTACCTGCTCCTGGGCTTTGGAGCGGTCGCGGGGATCTGGTGGATCTCGGAGATCGCGGCCTGGCTCGGTTGGATCGACGCGGCGCCGCGGCTCTGGTTCGCGACGCTCACCCTTCCCGGCGCATTGGGGGCATCGATCTACACCGCCTTCCTTTTCGCGCAGGCCGAGGGACGGGATCTGTGGCAGAGCCCTCTGCTCCCGGGTCACCTCGTATTGCGATCGGCCATGATGGGGAGCGCGCTCCTTCTGCTCATCGTGGCCCTGGTGGGCGGCGAGGCCGAGATCGCGCGCGGGGTCTACCTCGTCTCGTCCGTGGCGAGCCTCTTCGCGCTGCTCGTGGGAGATCTCACAGTGCCCCACACCAGCGAAGTAGGCGCGAGGGCCGCCAATGAAATCCGGCGGGGTCGGTATCGCTGGCACTACTGGCTCGGTGGAGCAGTCGCCGGGCATCTGATTCCGATGACGCTCGTGTTCTTCGGGGGTCCGCCGCTGCTCCCCATCGCCGTGGGGCTGGCGACGGGCGGCCTCTATTCCTTCGAATACGCATTCGTCATGGCGCCGCAGGAGATCCCGAACAGTTAGGAGAGGACGTGGACGAACGAAGATCGAAACTGGGAGAGTGCTTGGGCGCGGGCGGTCGCGCTAGTCAGGACGAGACCAACGTGGCCGGCACCGGCGCGCCATCCTTTGGGCACTCCGAGGTCGTCCCGGAGCGCCTCACGGAGGTCCGCCATCCCGACGGACGCCTGAGCCAGTACCCGCCCCCGGAGCTGTGGGACGATTGGACGGAATGGGACGGACGCGCCTGGCCGCGGCGTGTGGCGCGGCGGCACACACTGGTTCCGACGATCTGTTTCAACTGCGAAGCGGGCTGTGGACTGCTCGCCTACGTCGACAAGACCACCTTCGAGATCCGCAAATTCGAGGGGAATCCAGTCCATCCGGCGAGCCGTGGGCGGAACTGCGCGAAGGGACCCGCCACGCTCAACCAAGTCTACGATCCCGAGCGTATTCTCCATCCGCTCAAACGGACCGGGGCGCGCGGGGAGGGGAAGTGGCAACGGATCTCCTGGGATCAGGCGATCGACGAGATCGCCGCGAAGATGCGCAAGAGCCGCCTCCGCCGCCGGGACGGAATCATCTATCATGTGGGACGCCCCGGTGAGGATCATTACGCCAACCGCGTCGTGCAGGCCTGGGGCGTCGACGGTCACAACAGCCACACCAACGTCTGCTCGGCGGCGGCGCGCACCGGTTACGCACTCTGGTCGGGCATCGACCGGCCCAGCCCCGACTTCGCGCACGCCCGGTGCATTCTTCTTCTGTCCAGCCACCTCGAGGCGGGTCACTATTTCAATCCGCACGCGCAGAGAATCGTCGAAGCGATCTCCCGCGGCGCACAATTGGTGACGATCGATCCGCGGCTATCGAACACCGCCGCCAAGAGCCATGTGTGGTTGCCGAGCTGGCCGGGATCGGAAGCGACGCTTTTGCTGGCGATCGCGAATCATCTCCTCGAAAGCGGAGCCTACGATCGGAACTTCCTTCGGCAGTGGGTCAACTGGCGGGAGTTCCTGGAGCACGCCGATGCACTTTGCGACGCGGAAGTCGTGCGCTCCGCCCGTGAGGCGGCGACGGAGCCGTTCGATCTCTTCGAGCGGCTCCTGCGGGCGACCTATGCGGAGTTCACCTTCGAGCGCGCGGCGCGCGAGACGCGGGTGCCCGAAGAGAGGATCCGAGAGGCGGCGCGATGCGTCGCGGATGCCGGCGACCGACTTGCGGCTCATGTGTGGCGAGGCGCTTCGATCGGAAACCGCGGTGGATGGCAGGTTGCGCGCTGCCTGTTCTTCCTGAACGTGCTCACGGGCAGCGTGGGAACCCGAGGCGGCACTTCGCTGAACTCCTGGGACAAGTTCGTTCCCCGTCCGTTCCGCAGCCCCCCTCCTGCGGAGGCATGGAACGAGCTGAATCTGCCTCCCGAGTGGCCGCTATCGCATTATGAGATGAGTTTCCTTCTTCCCCACTTCCTGGCGGAGGGTCGCGGCGAAATCGATGTGTACTTTACGCGAGTATACAATCCGATCTGGACCAATCCCGATGGCTTCGTCTGGCTCCAGGCGCTCCGCGACACCGCGAAAATCGGTTGCCATGTGGCGCTCACTCCCACCTGGAACGAGACGGCGTATTTCGCCGACTATGTGCTGCCGATGGGACACGCGGCCGAACGCCACGATCTGATGAGCCAAGAGACACATTCAACGAAGTGGATCGGATTTCGGCAGCCGGTCCGGCGGGTCGCCCTGGAGCGGGAGGGGCGAGGGGTCGAGCATACACACCAGACCAACCCCGGCGAAGTATGGGAAGAGGCGGAGTTCTGGGTCGAGCTTTCCGGGAAGATCGACCCGGACGGTGCGCTGGGCATTCGAACCCATTTCGAGAGCCCCGACCGTCCGGGCGAGCTGATCACCCAAAACGAGTACTGGGCCTGGATATTCGAGAACAGTGTGCCAGGTCTTCCCGAAGCGGCGGCGGTCGAAGATCTGAGTCCCCTGCAGTACATGCGCAAGTACGGCGTTTTCGAGCTCCCTCCATCGGAAGGCCGGCCCTTCGAGAAGGTGCTCGCGATCGAAGAGACCATGAAGGTCGAAGACGGGGGACGGATCGTCGATTCTCAGGGACGCCCGATCGGCGTGCGCGCCGGCGAGTCCTCATTGGTCGGATTCGATACACCGAGCCGGCGCTTGGAGCTCTTCAGCTCGACCATGGTGGAGTGGGGATGGCCGGGTCGCGAGTACGCACTGCCTTGGTCGCTTCCCAGTCACGTCCACCCCTCGGAGATCGATGAAGAAGCCGGGGAAATGGTATTGCTGCCGAATTTTCGGCTGCCGACCCTGATTCACAGCCGCTCGGCCAACTCCAAATGGCTCTACGAAATCAGCCACACCAATCCGGTATGGATCCATCCGAGCGATGCGCGACGGATCGGCGTGGGGACTGGCGATCTGGTGCGCGTCGACACTGAGATCGGCTATTTCGTCGATTCCGTCTGGGAGACCGAGGCCATTCGCCCGGGGATTGTGGCCGTGAGCCATCATCTGGGTCGATGGCGTTTGGACGAAGGATCGGGCGTCAGCCGCGGCTCGTCCAATTTGGTGCGAATCGTCGAAGAGGGCGAGGGCGGGTATCGCATCTCCGTGAAACCCGGGGCCAAGGATTGGGAGTCTTGCGATCCCGACACATCGCGGATCTGGTGGAAAGATGTCGGCGTCCACCAGAATCTCGCCCATGCCGTCCATCCCGATCCCGTCAGTGGCGCGCACTGCTGGCTGCAGAAGGCGCTTTCGGTTCGCAAAGCCCGGGACGGGG
>CAZFNT010000111.1:0-9857 GCA_964520315.1 uncultured Gemmatimonadota bacterium | reverse complement strand
TCAGGGCCGAAGGCCCCGCCACCCTCGAGCGAAGCCTCTACACCGGACCCGATCAAAACGTCGCTCCCGGCTCCGAGCTTTCCGGCCTCTTCGCGATGCCGATCCCCCAGAACGCTCCTCTCGGCACCTACACGCTGACCCTCTACGCCGAGCTGGAGGGCATCCGGCTATGCGCGGACGTCGCCGGTATGACGATCGCCCGCCCGCTCCACGTGCCGGCGGAGCACGCCTCGATCGCCGCCGCGATCTCGGCCGCCGCCTCCGGCGATGTCATCATCGTCGCTCCCGGCACCTATGCGGAATCGGGGCTCGATTTCGGGGGCAAGCAGCTCACGCTCAGGGGCAAAGCCCCTAACGACTCGGCCACCGTCGCCACAACCGTGATCGATGGCGGCGGCGGCGGACCGGTTATCCGCTTCGCGAACGGCGAGGGTCGCGACGCAATCGTATCGGGGCTGACGATCCGGGGCGGCGCGGCGGACCGCGGTAGCGCGATCCAGTGCAGCAACGCGTCACCGACCATCGCCCGCTGCGTCATGACCGGCAACAGCGCCACCGACGCCGGAGGCGCGATCCACGCCGCCGGCGGCGCCCCGCGCATCGAGCGGTGCACCCTCTCCGGCAACAGCGCTGTCACGGGGGCGGCGATCGCCGGCCAAGGCGCCTCTTTCGAGATCGTGACGACGCGGCTCAGCGCCAACACGGCGACCGGCGACGGAGGTGCCCTCTCGATCGATCAGGGGGGCGAGACCGCGCTGCTCGGCTGCCTGCTCGACGCCAACGCGGCTGGCGGCCTGGGCGGAGCGGTCCACGCCGATGACGCGGCTCTGCTCGTCCTGAACTGCACCCTGACCGGCAATGGCGCGGCCTCGGGCGGAGGCGCGCTCGCCTCTCGCGGCACTGCCGACCCGGTCGTGCACAACACGATCCTCTGGGGCGACAGCCCCGACGAAATCGACGGCAGCGCCACCGATGTCAGCTACTCCGATATCTCCGGCGGCTGGCCCGGCACCGGGAACCGGAACGTCGATCCGATGCTCACTACCCTCCTCGGTCTCCCCTACGCGCTCGACCCCGCCTCGAGCTGCATAGACACCGGCGATCCCGACGTTATCGATACCGTCTCCTGGCCCTTCTGGTACGCGAACGACCCCACCTCCGACCTGGGTGCCTACGGCGGCCCGGGCGGCGCCGATTGGATCGAGGCGAGGCCATGAAAACCATGATCGCCCTGACGCTCCTGTGCATCTGCCTCCCTTCGGCGAGAGCCGAGGTGATCCACGCCCTGACCTGCGGCTCACCGGTCGATCTTCCATCCGAAGGCGTGCTCTTCGTGGCGGACCAAGTGTACGACGGGCAGAACGGCTGGGGCGCCGTCGGAGGCCAGGCGCACGAACCCACCTCGGAGCAGCTCGAGTTCACTCTCATCGACCGCGACACGATCGACGCCTTCATCTACGCTCAGCAGCGCGTGGGGCCCGATTCCTACCTCTTCGAGATCGACAACGGAAGCTACGAACTTTCGATCCATCTGGCCGGATTCCAGAGAGACGGCGAGGGCACCGGCATCCTGACCATCGTGGCCGAGGCAGAGACACTTTTCGCCGACTTCGACCTGAGCGCCGAGGCCGGAAAGGCACGCATCTGCGAGCTCCGCGCCCCCATCGATGTCGCCGACGGCCTGCTCGAGATCGACTTCCATGACTCGCGCGGCGACCACGACATCTCGGCCATAGCTCTGCGCACGCCCGGCGATCCGGGCCCACCCGCCGCGCCGACCGGCCTCGATGCGGTCGACAGCTACGGCGGCGTCCTGCTCCGCTGGGATCGGAATACCGAGCCCGATCTCGCCGGCTACGCCGTGCTCCAGCTCACCGCGTCCGGTTGGCAAGAGGTGACCGAGCGCGTCATTCCTGTGACCGTAGTGCCGACCGACACGACCACCCGCTACGGAGTCGTCGCCTTCGACGTGCACGGAGAGCTCTCCGACACCACCTTCTCGGCCCTCGTCGGCCCTCGCTCCCCCGCCCTTTCGCCGCTGCCGGAGTACGAGATCCTCGTCAGCCCGGCGAGTCTTCAGATCCTCGACGAAGACGTCTTCGCCGACACCGAGGTCTTCGGCACCCTCATCGTCGACGCGATACCGCGCGCCAATGTGGGCCTCTCCTATCGCGGCAAGAGCTCGCGCGATGCGCCGAAAAAGTCGTGGAATGTCGACCTGGGTAACGCGGCGCCAGTGCACGGAGTCGACCGTCTCGTGCTCAAGGCCACCTTCCCCGACGCCACGATCCAGCGCGAGCTCCTGATGGCCGACCTGTTGGCGCAAGCCGCCCTCCCCCACTCCACCACCTTCCCCTTCCGCCTCTCGACCAACGGGGAGTACTCCGGCGTCTATCTCGACATAGAACGGCTGGACGAGAGCTTCCTCGCTAGGATCGGCCGCTCCGCCGGCACCTTCTATCGATCCTTCAACACCCTCGAACCGCTCAACGATCTCGACTCGTACGTTGCCTCCTTCGAAATCGCCTCGGGCGCCGATCATTGGGACCGCCGCGAGCTGATCGATCTGGCCGAAACGCTCGACCGACTCCCCGACGAAGACCTGCGCCCCTGGCTCGAAGAGAACATCGATATCGACGGGATCATCGAGCTCTACTGTCACTACATCTGGGGCGGCAGCGAAGACTGGCTCGGCGACGACCATTTTCTACACCACGATGCCGGCGACTCCCTCTGGCGTATGATCCCCTGGGATCTGCACGAGACTTTCGAGATCTCCGACGTCGCGCTCGACCTCGTCTACGCCACGGCCGAGAGTCCCAACGGCATCGGTAGATACAACCACGTCGTCGATCGCATCCTCCACGTGCCTTCGCTGCGCAGGCGCTATTTCGAAAGGCTGCGCGAGCTCACGGCGGGTCCGCTCTCCGCCGCCTCCGTCGCCACCGCTTTCTCCGTGCGAACAGCCGAGATCAGCGAAGACGTCGACCGAGATGTCCAGAAGAGACCGCGCGAATTACTGTCGCAATATCAAAACGCAATCGCCGAGGTGCACCGGTTCATCACCGAGCGCGAGGTCGAAGTGTTCGCGCAGCTCGATGAGCTCGAGCCGCCCGAGCATGTTCTCGTGCAGATATCCGAGATCGAACCCGCCCCGGACGGTCTCAGCGTCATCGGCGTCGAGCTCTTGAACCTGGCCGATCGCCCCTTCGACCTCACGGACTTCTACCTCTCGGACGACCGCGCCCAAGCCCTGAAATGGCCAGTCGCCTCAACGCAGATCGCCGCGGCGGGACGCGCGACCCTCACCCTGACCACACCGGTCCCGGTCGGCGGATGGATCGGCCTCGCCCGCGACCTCGGCGTCGCCGCGATGGTCGACTCCGTCCCCCTGCCCCCCGCGCTGCATCCTGCTCGCGGCTTCGGTCGCTACCCGGACACCGGCGGCCGATGGCGCCTATTGGACGGCAGATCGATGGGCGCGCCGAACACGTGGACCAACCCGATCTCTCTGACCCTCGAGATGACTACGCGACACTTCGTCCCCGGAGACGACGTATTTCTGCGGGTCGAGACGAGCAGCGCCCCCGGCGGCTACCGCATGAACGGAGAGCTCCAGCTCTTCGTCAGTACCCTTGAGGGGATCACCCTCTTCGGCGGATCGGTCTTCGAAACTCCTCTCTCGCTCCCATCCGGCTCCACCCGCGTGCGCCAGGGCTCCCTCACGATTCCCGGCAGTTTCGATCCGGGCGGCTACCGCGCTGAAATGCGTTTCGTGATCGATGGCGACGATATTCTCGCCTTCGCCGAGGCCGAGCTCTTCATCACCGGCGACGGGCCCGCCACACTCGTCGTGAACGAGCTGATGGCCTCGAACGACACTACGACCGCCGATGAATGGGGTGAGTTCGACGACTGGGTCGAGCTATACAACGACACCGATGCTTCGATCTCCCTCGACAGCCTGTATCTCAGCGACGACATAAAGGACCAGCCCTTTAGGTGGGCGCTGCCGCCGGCCATCATCGCACCGCGCGATCACTTGCTCCTCTGGTGCGACGGTCAGCCCGGCCAAGGCCCCTTGCACGCCTCTTTCAAGCTCGACGGCACTGGCGAAGAGGTGGCGATCACGATGCGCGGCCCGAGCGACGAGCCGATCGTCATCGACTGGATCGTTTTCGCCCAGCAGACGAGCGATGTGTCGTTCGGGCGCTATCCCGATGGTCTAGAGTCGCGGGTTACGCTCGATACGGCGTCGCCGGGTGAGACGAATCTGTACTTGCCGCGGTAGAAGGCGTGGGCTCCACCTCTGCTCGCCAGCGTGACGAGCTCCATACGGGATAGTGAAAGGATGTGGTGTCCTTTCGGTAGCGCCGGAGGGTCCACGAGGCCGGGGCGAGCATTGGGCCTCCAGGGGACCGGTTCGAGCGCGATGGGGCGGACCGAGCCCTCTCGATTCGCCGGCACGCAGGGCGGGAACTTCGGGGAGGCGGAGCCATCGGGCAGGCCTGGCTGCGAATGGCGGAGACCGGTGAATCAATGCTCAGTCCCCCCCTAATTGGTCTTCGATCTCCGTGAGCGAAGTCACCAGGGCGGTTGCCCTGTTGAAGATCCCTGTTGCCTTGACTACATTTCAGCCGATCCCGTGAAGGGCTCTTGCGCGCCGGAACGTCCGATGCCAGCCCGACGTAGCCTCCAAGAGCTTCCCCGATCCACCCACCTCCGATCAGGTCCGCATGCTGCTCTACGAAATGAAGAAACCGCTCGGCGAGATTCTGGTCGAGCGCGGTGTCATGACGGAGAACGAGCTCCGGATCGCGCTCGAATCGCGAGGGAGCGCGGGTGAGCGGATCGGCCAGGTTCTTCTCGATCTCGGCTACGTCTCGCGCATGCAGCTCAATCAGGCGATCGCGGAGCAGATCGGGGTCGACTACCTCACGCTCTCCGAGTTCCCCGAAGCCCCGCCGGTATTCGCCAAGCTAGAGCTGAAGTATCTGAAGCACCATAAGGTCATCCCCCTCTCTTTCGAAGATGGACACGTCATTTTCGCCATCTCCGACCCCTTTCACTGCGAGTTCCTCGACGACATCGCGCGAATGATCAACGTCAGCTACGGCATCGCCATCGCGTCGGATGAAGACATCACAGAGGCGCTGGAGCGAAGCTACGGGTCGGGCGCGACCACCATGGAGAAGATCATCTCTTCGCTCAGCGACGAGGAGCTCTCTTTCATGGGGGACGACGAGCTCGAAGACGTCGACCACCTGCGCGATATGGCGTCCGAGGCGCCGGTGATCCAGCTCGTGAACCTCTTCATTTCGAAAGCGGTCGAGATGGGGGCCTCCGATATACACGTCGAGCCGCAGGAGCGGGATCTGCGGGTGCGCTGCAGGGTCGATGGAGTGCTGCAAGATCTCGAGACGCCGCCGAAACGGCTGCACCCCGCGATCGTCAGCCGCATCAAGATCATGGCGGAGCTGAACATCGCGGAGCGCCGGCTGCCCCAGGACGGGCGCGCCCGCGTGCGGGCATCGGGCAGAGAGATCGACCTTCGGGTGTCGACCGTTCCCACCCAGTTCGGCGAGTCGGCGGTGCTGCGAATCCTGGACCGATCGAGCACGATGATCGGGCTCCAGGAGCTCGGTTTCCCCGAAGCCGATCTGATGCTCTTCGACAAGGCGGTCCATCGGCCGAACGGTGTTCTCATGGTCACGGGGCCGACCGGGTCGGGCAAGACCACCACGCTCTACGCCGCGCTCTCGATCATCAACAGCCCCGATCTGAAGATCATCACGATAGAGGACCCGATCGAGTACCACCTCGACAACATCAGTCAGATTCAGGTGAGCACACCTTCGCGACCGGCCTGCGCTCGATAGTGCGCCAAGACCCCGACGTGATCCTGATCGGGGAGATGCGCGATCTCGAGACGGCCGACATCGCGGTCCAGTCAGCCCTGACCGGCCACCTCGTCCTCTCCACGATCCACACCAACGACGCTCCTTCCACCGTCACCCGTCTGGTCGAGATGGGGGTCGAGCCTTATCTGATCTCGAGCTGCCTGAACTTCGCGATGGCGCAGCGGCTGGTTCGTACGATCTGCCCCCACTGCCGCAGGAAGACAATCGTCACCGCCGATGTCCTCGAAGAGGCCGGGATCGCCAATCCCGAGGGGATAGAGAGCTTCGAGGTGTTCGAGGGAGAGGGCTGTAAATACTGTCGCAACAAAGGATACGCGGGCCGAGTCGCCATCTTCGAGCTCATGAACGTGACCCCGGAGCTCAAGACCCTGATGGGTCAGAAGGTGAGCTCGGTCGAGCTGCGGAACGCGGCCCTTCGAAACGGCATGCGAACCCTCAGGGACGACGGCTGGCAGAAGGTTCTGCAGGGAATCACCACCCTCGACGAGGTGCTGAGAACGACGCAAGAGGAGGACGTCGGTTGAGCCGGAACGGACCGCCAAGGTGACCAGCTTCGCCTACAAGGCAGCCACGGCCGGTGGCAAGACCGTCGCGGGGGTGATCGACGCCGCCAACGCGCTGGAGGTGCGCGCCAAGCTCGATGAAATGGCCTATCTGCCGATCGAGATCAAGGCCGAAGACGAGGGTGGCGGCGTCTCGCTCCAGATGGAGCTTCGCAACCCCTTTCAGAGGGTGCGCCGGCGCGATCTGCTCACCTTCACCCAGCAGCTCGCTTCGCTCGTCGGCGCGGGCGTCCCGCTCGCCCGTTCTCTCGAGATTCTGGTCGAGCTCTGCGGCAGCCCGAAGCTCAAAGAGGTGCTCGAGGAGATCCACACAGACGTCACGGGGGGAGCCAGTCTCGCCGAAGCTTTCGAGCGCCACCCGAAGGTCTTTCCCCCCATCTACGTAAACATGGTAGGCGTCGGTGAGACGGGCGGCGTGCTCGACACGATCCTCGCCAGGCTGGCGGAGTTTCAGGCGCAGATGGAGGATCTGCGCGGCTATGTCGTTACGAGCATGATGTATCCAGCGGTCCTCGCCTTCGTGGGTGGGGCGGCGGTCACGTTTCTGATGACGGCGGTCATTCCGCGTTTCGTGGGCATCCTCGAGGGCATGGGGCAAGCGATCCCCTTGCCGACCCTGATCTTGATCCGCACCTCAGAGGCGATTCGCACTTATTGGTGGATGGCCGCCGCTCTGATCGCGGTGATCGTCCTGGCGGTCCGTTACTGGCGGCAGACCGAGGCCGGCAAGATAGGCTGGGACCGCTTTCGTATGCGAATCCCCGGCATAGGAGCGGTAACGCGAAAACTGGCTCTAGCTCGATTCGCCCGCACATTGGGGACCCTTTCCGCCAGCGGCGTTCCGATCCTGAATGCGCTCTTCATCGTCAAGGACGTGGTTGGTAACGAGGTCATAAGTCAAGCGATACTGAGGCTCCACGGCGGCGTTCGAGAGGGGGAGGGGATCGCGGGTCCGCTGGCGGGAACGGGGGTATTCCCCCAGATGGCGATCCACATGATCACGGTGGGCGAAGAGACGGGGCGGCTCGACGCCATGCTGCACCAGATCGCCGACATCTACGAGGCGGACGTGCGGACGTCGATTCAGCGTCTGACCGCTCTGCTGGAGCCGATCATGATTCTGCTCATGGCGGTGGTCGTCGGGTTCATCGTTCTGTCACTGGTGAGCGCGATCATGAGTGTGACGACCGCGGCGGGGGGGTGAACCTTCTCCATGGAAAACCGTATGACAGGAAGCAGCGAGAGGAAAACACAGATGCAAGCAGAAACAGAATCGCATCACCCGCGCGAGATCGGCTTCACACTGATCGAGTTGCTAGTCGTGGTCGTCATCTTGGCGATCCTGGCGGCGGCGGGAACACAGCTCATTGGAGGAGAGACCGACAAGGCACGCTATTCCGTCGCCAAATCGAACATCGCAACTTTGAAAAACTGTCTCGAACGCTTTCGCCAAGATGTCGGTCGCTATCCTGAAGAGGAAGAGGGACTGGAATCGCTCGTTTTCGATCCTGGAATCGACGGATGGGACGGTCCCTACTACAATAAGATGACCATCCTCGATCCGTGGGAGCACGAGTACGTCTATCGCTACCCCTCCGAGGAGAGCCCTTTCGATTACGATCTGATCTGTACCGGGAAGGACGGCGAGCTCGGAGGAGAGGAATCGATCGACATCGATATCGTCAGTTGGGATTTGTAGGTCTGCCATGAGGGCGACGCGGGGATTCACGCTCATCGAGCTCCTGGTCGTCGTCGCGTTGATCGCGATCGTCAGCGGCCTGGCTATGCCGGTCGCCTACAGAAATACGTCTGGTCTTCGGGCTCGAGCGGCGACCCGAGAGTTGGCGGCGACTTTTCGACTGGCCCGAGACATGGCGATCGCTTCACGCACGCGACACAGCGTGCGCTTCGACGAGGAGCAGGGGCAGTACATGCTCCTGCGCGACGAGGCGGACGACCGGCGTCTCTTCGTGCCGCAAAAAGAGATCGAGCGACGGGAGAGACTGGAAGAGAGAAGGAAGGAGCGATCGGATCCGGCAACCGATGCGGGGGCGATCCTCGAAAAGGAGCTCGGCCGCGGAGTGGACTTCCTGCGTATCGAAGTGGAGCGAGATGACCAGGAGGGGGACCGACCAGTGGTCCTCTTCGATCCGCGAGGAAACAGCAGCGGTGGCAATCTGGTGCTCGGTGGGGAGAGTGCTGTGTGGCAGGTCAAGCTCTTTCGGGCCGGTGGTCGCACGACCATCACCCGTCTCGGCGAGGACTGGCGACGATGAGAAACGAGGGATTCACTCTTCTGGAGATTATGGTCGCCGCGGCGATTCTCGCTTACGCGGTCGCTTCGGTTCTGGGTGTCTTTGGTGAGGGAATCCGCAGCGGTCGTTGGTCTACCGAGCGCACGCACGCAATGCTGCAGGCCCGCTCGATCATGGACGATCTGCTGAGGCAGGCCACCTTCGAAGAGCTCGAAGAGTCGGACGAGACCGAAGACGGGCGCTACCTATGGACGGTCACGATCACCCTCGAAGAGGACGATGAGGACGAGACCGGAGCGAAAGAACCGGCACTATCGGACAACCCATTCGAGGGGAGGACAGAGCCGGAGATCGAGAGATACAGGATCGAGGTCTTGGTCGAGTGGCCGCCTGACGAGCCGCGCGCGCGGGCCCGATTGGTCACGACACAGGCGCAGAAGGCGACATCGTGGCCCGGATTGTAGAAGCTGGATTTACCCTGCTCGAGCTCATGGTCGCTCTCACGATCATGGCCTTGCTCGTTACGGCGCTCTACGGGGGATTCGACGCCGCCCAACGCGCCTGGGAAGAGGGCGCCCGCACACAGAACTCGGAGTCGGCGCTGCGACTGGCCCTCGATGAGCTTGCCTCGGAGATCCGCTCGGCGACCGGCGCGCGGATCCTCTTCGAGGAACGACACGTTCCCTACTTCTTCGGCAGCGCCGACACGCTCCGCTTCGTCACTCACGACACGAGCCCGGTGCTCGGTGAGCTGCGACCCGGCAACATCGAGGTGACGTGGAGGATCGACCGCGACGAGGAGACCGTTGAGACGGGGCTGGTGGTGGAACGGGCGCTTCCCGATGCGCTGCAGCCCGAAGAGGAGAAGATCAGCGAGCTCGTGGAGATCGCGCCCGCCGTAGCCAGGCTGAAGCTGCGCTACTTCTACTATCCACCGATCCCACAAGACGAAGAAGAGGCTCTCGAGGGCGCCTGGGCCGAGATATGGGACCCCACGATCGAGGATCCCGGCCTCCAGCCGCAACGGCTCCCGGAGGGGGTTGAAATCACAGTCGGCTACATCCATCCGACGCGCGCCGACACGATCGACCTGCCCCCTTTCTACGCGCGAATCTACG
>CAZFNT010000110.1:6670-9945 GCA_964520315.1 uncultured Gemmatimonadota bacterium | reverse complement strand
AAGCCGATTTGAGCGGAGGCGTAGTGGAGCTACGTCGAGCATCAAATCGGTGCGGCCAACCCAGCATAAGGCCAAGAGGCGCATGGCGAAGCGCGCACTAGGTGGCGGATCCTGGTTATAGTTCTGCTTTCACAACAGCCCACGATACGAGGAACCATGAGAAAGACATCCGCCTTCGCCTGCTCACTCCTCCTGATGATCGGGAGCGCCTCGGCGATCTACATCTCCGGCGTCGAACGCGTGCAGCTCGACAGCGATCCCGAGGTAGCTGCCTGGGTGAACGAGGCGGTGAGCGAGAGGGGCCGGGAGATCTCGATCGAAGTGACCGGCGATCCGACGTTGCTGGTTCGATCGAAGGCGCACTACGGCTGCCCGGTGGAGCTCTACGACTGGTGCTTCGATCGTGTAGTAGAGCTGGCCGAGATGGGCAACTACATGGGCGATTCCTATACCGTGGATCGTGAGGGCGATCTCTACAGGGGAGACGACGGCAGCGGGCTCGTGGTCGACTTCTTCGCGGCGCATCGATCGCGTGAAGCGGTCGTCTATACCGGCCAGGGCACGTTGACCGTCATGGGGATTCCCTCCTCGGGCTCGTTCGTGAACGTGATCGAGTTCGAGGCGTTGGGCGAGAGGATGATCCGCACCCGCTCCACGATCTTCGTGCGGATCGACAACGGCCTGAAGCGCTTCTTGGCGCGCGTGGTTTTCGCGGTCTCCGACCTCGAAGAGACCGTCAAAGAGAAGCTCTTCGAGCTGGACGAGACCGTCGTAAAGGTCCTGAACCAGCTTCTGGACGATCCGGCCCTGCTGCCGCTGCTCTCGGCTCCGGCTACGGCGGATGAGGAAGCCGCATGGGTAACGCTCGAGGCCCGCATGGCGGCGGAGGACGAGCCGAAGAAAGAGAAGAAGCGGCGCTCGAGACGCGGAAGACCGCGCGGCGGCCGAGAGGTCGAGGCGGCCGAGACTCAACCGGTCGCGGAAGCGCCTCTGATACTCTCGACTCACGAAACCGCCGCGTACATGCGCGATCGGCTCCCGCCTGAGGACATCGAGCGGATCACCGGCATCTTGTCGCGTTGGTACGCGGGTGAGGGGTCGACCGGGGCCGACGAGATCGCTGGCGTCGACAGCGATGCGGTGGAGCCGGGTCCTGCTCGGAATTGACTACGGGCTTCTGCTCGGGGGCTGCCCTTTCTTGCGGCACACGGGGGTTCCCTGCCCGAGCTGCGGCGGTGTGAGGGCTCTTGGTGCGCTGGGACGGGGTGATCTGCTCGGTGCCTTTTATTGGAATCCGCTGGTTCCGTTGATCCTGCTCGCGGCGGGCTTGGCGCTGATCCCGGCGGCGCGGCGGCGGATGCGGCGGATCCCGATCGTGGCGGTGTTCGGGGTCGTGCTGCTCGATTGGATTTGGGTGCTATGCCGGGGTACGTAGCGGAGCGGGTTGCGGCCCGGCGACGATTCGGGGAGCATGCGCAGCCATGGAAGAAACACGCCCCGAAAAGACGCCGCTCCACCGAGAGCTCTGGCTGCAGATCCTGGTCGCGATGTTGCTCGGCTCCGCGTTGGCCTTCAGCTTCGGTGAGGCTGCCGTCGGTGCCGTCGGCTGGATGGGCACGCTCTTCGTGCGGCTGCTCAAGATGACGATCGTGCCGCTGGTCGCCACGTCGATAATCTCGGGCGTAGCGTCGGTGGGCAGCGGTGGGGCTCTGGGCCGACTGGGGCTGAAGACGCTCGCTTACTACATGACCACGAGCCTCTTGGCGATCCTGGTCGGGTTGGTGCTGGTCAATGCGCTCCAGCCGGGGGGCGGGGCGCTCGAGGGGATCGCAAGCGCGGGGGGGACGGCGCCCCAGGTCGAGACACCCGATTCGCTGGCCGATATCTTGTTCCGTATGGTGCCGACGAACCCGGTGGCGGCGCTAGCCGAGATGGACATGTTGGGGATCATCGTCTTTTGCATCGCTTTCGGCGCAAGCCTGGCGGCGATGCCCGAGCGGGTGCGGCGGCCCGTGTCGGAGCTGATCGAAGCGCTTTTCGCGGTCATGATGCGCCTCACGGGTGCGGTGATCCGGTTGGCGCCGCTCGGGGTCGTCGGGCTGATCACAACGGCGGTGGCGGCATCGGGGGCCTCCACCTTCACCAGCATGGGCATCTACATGCTCACGGTCGCCTCGGGACTGGCGCTGCACACCTTCGTCACCCTGCCCCTACTGCTCCTGCTCGTGGGCAGGCTCTCACCCAGGCGCCACTTCAAGAACATGAGCGACGCACTCCTGACCGCGGTCTCGACCTCCTCTTCGGCGGCGACTCTGCCGCTCACCATGCAGTGCGTCGAGAAGAAAGTCGGTGTCTCGAACCGGGTGAGCTCGTTCGTGCTTCCCCTGGGCGCGACGGTCAATATGGACGGCACCGCGCTCTACGAATGCGTCGGAGTGCTCTTCATCGCTCAGGTCTTGGGGATTCCGCTGGGCCTGACGGCCCAGGTCACGGTGGTGGTCACGGCGCTGCTCGCATCGATCGGCGCGGCCGGCATTCCATCGGCCGGGCTGGTGATGATCTTCATAGTGCTCGAGGCGGTGAATCTGCGCGGGCCCGAGGTGGCCGCCATCGTGGGAACGATGCTCGCCGTCGATCGTCCCCTCGATATGCTGCGCACCGGCGTGAATATCTTCTCCGACTCCTGCGGCGCGGCGATCATCGCCCGTAGCGAGGGGGAAGGAGAGGTCGGGCGCTGAAGAGCCGGCTCAGTCTCGCTTCGATTTCAGTTCTTCGAGCCGCTGGCGGAGTTCCTCCATCTCTTCTCGAAGCTCGGTCTCGAGGGTCTCGAGCGACTCTCTGAGCTCCTCTCCCGCCTCTTGCCAATCGAGCTCGAAATCTGGAGCGAGCGCGTCGAAATCGAGGTGTCGGAGCGCGTCGAGATCGATGTCGTCGATGAAGTCACGATAGCCATGCTCGAAGCCTCGCGGGACAACACCGCACCCCATCCTGCCGTAGCTCTCCGGAACAGCGAGCTCGAGCTCCCTTCGCCTCGCCGGTCCACGGCTCTTCCGCCTCTTCACGACAATCTCGACGCTCTCGCCCGCTGAGCCCGCCAGCGCGCTCCTGAGCTCATGGCTGTCGGAGACCCGCTCCTCCCCCACCATCACAATCACGTCGCCCGCGCGAATACCCGCTTCTTCGGCCGGGGAATCGTCCTCTAGCGAGAGAACGAGCACTCCGCGGCCGTCCTCCACGCCGAAAGGCTCCCCGAGCCCGTCCTGGAGCGGGGCCAC
>CAZFNT010000110.1:6072-6660 GCA_964520315.1 uncultured Gemmatimonadota bacterium | reverse complement strand
GCCACGTCGACGCCGATGCGGGCGCCCATGCCGAAGCCCCGGATCCAGGCGCGGTGGCCAAAGCTCGGCGCCTTCTCGTCCAACACGACCAAGCCGCGCAGCTCGTCACCATCTCTGAGGTAAACGAGCACGATTTCGTCCCCTGGCGAAGCGTTCGAGACGACCTGGACGACATCGCTCGGTCCACTCACTCCTTCGCGGCCGATCTCGACGAGAATGTCGCCCGATTCCAATCCGGCTCGCTCGGCCGGGCTGTCCTCGATCACCTGGCTGATCAGCGCGCCTCGTGCCTCGGGCAGATCGAAGGCCTCGGCCAGCTCTTCGCTGACCTCTTGGATCATCACACCGAGAAAAGCCCCTTCGGTGTCGGAGGCCGGCGCCGCTCCTGTGAAACACGCGCCTATCGCGACCATCGCCGCCAGTGCTTTGCTTTTCATCGTCTTTTCTCCTGGGAGCCGGTCGTGTTGAAGAGCCGGCTCGCTGGTCGTGTTCTCGACCCCAGCGGAGGGCCACGCTTCGCCACATGACCGTCCAGTGACCCTTACACCAACGGGGGCACAAGGTTCCACGCCGAGTTCTGATAGGGTT
>CAZFNT010000110.1:0-6062 GCA_964520315.1 uncultured Gemmatimonadota bacterium | reverse complement strand
CCTCCCATCAGCGAAAGCGTTCTCAGCGATGGATTCTTCTCCCGATCTCACCGTCTCGCTCGTCAACTGGAATACGCGCGAGCTGGTTTGCGAATGCATCGCGTCGATCCGCCGGAGCACCGGCTCGATCGATGTCGAGATCGTGGCGGTCGACAACGCATCCAGCGACGGATCGGCCGAGGCGATCGGGTCTCGATTCCCCGACGTGCGTCTCATCGCGAACAGTGACAATCTCGGTTTCACCAAGGCCAACAACCAGGCATGGGCGATCGCGAGAGGGCGACACTTCATGCTGCTCAACTCCGACACCGTGGTGTTGGATGGAGCCCTCGAGCGCATGGTCGCCCATCTCGACGAGCATCCCGATGTCGGAGGAGTCGCCGCGCGCACCTGGCTCGACGATGAGCACACGCTAGAGCTGGCGGCGCTCCCGCCGCTCGGTCCGTTGACGGTGCTCTGCGCCAGCTCCGACGCTCTGCGTCGTTTCACTCCCTTGGCCCGTTTCCACGATGAATCCCGGCGGATCTGGCGGGGCGAGGAGGACGTAGATGTGCGAGCGCTGGTGGGTGCCTGCTTCATGGTTCGCGGCGAGATCCGAGACCGTCTCGGTCCGCTCGATGAAAATATGTTCATGTATTTCGAAGACGCCGACTGGTCACACAAGATCCGTGAGATGGGCCTTCGGCTGACGGTGCTTCATGATGCGTTCATCGTGCACTATCACGACAAATCAGGATCGAACAACCCGAAGAAGGATCGCTTTTTCGAAGATAGCATGATCGTCTTCTACAAAAAGGTGTACGGAACAGCGACGTTGATCGCCCTGGCTGCCGCGATGAGGCTGCGATCTCCCGTGGACCGCATCTACCGTGCTCTGAAGCGCCGCATCGCTCCCGAACCGGAGGCGACACAAATACCGCTGGATGATCCGGTGCTCCGCTGGTCCCCGATCCCCGGTGCGAATCGATACCTCATCGAGATCGGCCTCGATCCGGCCTTCGCGGCGATCGCCGGGCGCTATATGAGCGGCACCGAGCTCGATCTGTCGGCGCTGGCGACACCAGAGACGGTGGGGCGCTCTTATCACTGGCGGGTGTTTGGTGTTGGGAGCGAGGGGGCGCTTCGGAGTGGGGCGAGAGGGTGTGTGAGGCCTGGGTGAGGCTTTCAGATCAACCCATACCGCCTGGCCATGCGCCAGACTGTCGTGCGGTGCACCCCCAGTTCGCGGGCAACCGCGGCGTCGAGAATGAAGGGCGGCAGGTCGGAGGGTCGAATCGTCTCGCCGTCCGAGACAATGCACATGTGCTCGACAACGGCTTCTAGTTCACGCACGTTTCCTGGGTAGTGATAAGAGAGCAGTAGCTTGAGTGTCTCGCTCGTGAGCCCCTTGATCTCGCGGCCGGTCCTCCCGTTGAACGCGGTGATGAAGTGATCGATGAGCGAGGGCACGTCTTCGAGCCGATCGGCGAGGGGCGGCACTGAGATGCCGAACACCCGCAGCCGATAGAAGAGGTCTTCGCGGAACCGACCCTCCTTGGCCAACTCCAGGCCCACGCGGATTGGGGCTGCTCTTCTACGTTCTGCCGGCCCTCGCCATGGTAGCTGGAGGCGCAGGAATCGCAATCTGGATGCGCCGCCAGATCCGCCATGCACCGGCGATAGATCCGGTCACCAAAACGGGGGAACATCCATCGACATCCGGTCCGAGACTCTCGCGCATGCCCATCAGCTGTTCTTCACTCCCCTTGGTTGCAACATAGCGATAGAAACGATCGATCGCCACCGTCTTGCCCATGACCTGCTCGGCACGCTGAGGAATCTCGGCGTGATTGCCGGTTGCATCGTTGTGGCATTGCCCGCAAACATCGGCGACACGATCCAAGGTGATCGATGCCGGCTTCAAGGGACCGTGGCAAGTAACGCAGTTGGGTCCACTCTAGTGCGAACTCGAAACTCGGCAAGTCTCACGCCACTACCGACTGTCCTGAGGAAAGATTGGAGCTTCCGCTGGCACAACATGTTGTCGAGGGTGACCGATCTGATCTCGGCCATTCCGGCGTTTCATGCGCGCAACACTAGCGTCGCGCGGTTTCCGCGCTGAAACCACCTACTCCGGCGGTCCCCCATTGCGCCGCGCACTCCGCGCCAACAGTGCTGTGAGCAGCTCCTCGAGCCGCTCCAGGCGCGCCCGGGCCGTAGTCAATCCGAGCATCTCCTGTCGCTGATCGGCATCGCGCAGATAGGCACCAGCAACGCGCCACGAGAGCACGGCGGGATCGGGGCGGTCGGCGGTGAGTCCCCCCACGGTGAGGTTCGGCCCCCCCTCACGTCCCACCAAGAGGGTGGCGAGGCGGAGAACGTCAGACGGATCCAGGTCCCCATCGAAATCCTCTTCATCCGGTACCAGCGTCACCCACGCCAGGCGATAGGCGAGATCCGATTCCGCTTCCGTAAGCCGCACGCGCGCCCTCCCCTCGGCGAGCATGAGGTACTGGTCACCGGCCAGGGGAAGAACTTGGTGGACGCAGGCCGCCACGGCGATCTCCGCGATCGGTGTGCTGCCACCCACCTCGCCCTCTAAGAAAGACTCGAGCCGAGGGACCACGATCCAACGCGAGCTACGCTCCTTCTCGAGCAGCGCCTGAGCCATCGCCACCGACGCGGGTTCGAATAGCCGGTAAGGCGTGGGCAGAAAAGGCAGGAGCACATGGTCCGGCAGAGGGAAGATCGGGACGATCTCTGGAAGGTCCACTATGTGCTGCCTCCTCGCATGCTGCGTGTGGCCTACGTTTGCGTCGATCCGAACGCCCTGTAGACGACCTTGATGCCTTTGCCGTCCCAATCCCGCGGACCCACATTCACCGGCTCCCGCCACGAGGGAGCGAACTCGGGGATGATCCGCCGATCGATCTTCTTCCCGATGGCACGTTCGATCTCTCTGACCAGGGGCCAATCGTCGTACGTGACGAGTGTAGCGGCTGCACCGGGCGCTCCCGCCCGACCGGTGCGACCGATACGATGCACGTACTCTTCGGGAGACCCGGGCATGTCGAAGTTGACAACGTGCGAAATGCCTCGAATGTCGAGTCCTCGAGAGGCGACGTCGGTCGCCACCAGCACCGGAACACGTCCTTCCTTGAACGCTGCCAGGGCGGCATTGCGCTCCTTCTGCGAGCGATCGCCATGGATCTGTTCGACCGAAACGCCGCCGTTGCGCAGCACCATCGCGAGCGTTTCTGCTCCCCGCTTCGTGCGGGCGAAGATCAGCACCTGTTCCCAGCCTTCCTCTCCGAGGAGGTGAAGCACGAGCCGCCGCTTCGTTGCGGGCTCCACAGGATGCAGGTGCTGTGTCACCTGCTCCGCGGTCTCGTAGTCCGGTGTTACGCCGATCCGCACCGGGGCGTTCAAAATATCGTGTGCCAATCCCTGCACATCGGGGCGCAAGGTAGCCGAGAAAAGCAGGGTCTGGCGCTTCTTGGGAAGACGCCGAACGATGCGGCGAACATCATGAATGAAGCCCATATCGAGCATGCGGTCAGCCTCGTCGAGGACCAGAGTGCGCAGCTTTGGGAAGCGCACATTGCCGCGCTGAATATGATCTAGCAAGCGGCCCGGTGTGGCGACGATCACTTGCGACCTGCTCGCCAACTGCTTCAGCTGCTTTCCAAAACCCTCGCCGCCCACCAATGTCCCAACATCGATGTCGAGGTGACGGCCGTAGGTCGTAAAGGACTCCGATACCTGCTGGGCCAGCTCCCTCGTGGGCGTCAGCACCAAGACGTAGTGCTCGCGACCTCCCACATAATCGAGATCGTCCAGGATCGGCAGAGCAAACGCCGCCGTTTTTCCGGTGCCGGTCTGGGCCGCCCCGAGCAGATCTTTCCCGTCGAGAATCGGCGGGATGGTCGCCTCCTGGATCGGTGTCGGCTCCGCATAGCCACAATCATCGATCGCCCGGAGCAATGGATCGATGAGGCACAGTTCGTCGAATGTCATTCAATTCTTCCTGCCCGCCTCTGCGGGCACCGACTCACGAGATATCCTTCTCGCGTACGTCTTACTTTGTTCCACTCGTGTACCACATCCTTGGCGGCTACTCAGAAGGGAATCTCCTCTTCGTCGCTCCCAGCGCTGCGTTGCGCGCTCCCGTCGGATTCCGGGGGAGCCTCGGCGGCGAGCTCGTCCACGATGCGGGTTACTGCAATCTCGGTCTCGCGTAGACGACTCCGACAGTAACGGATCAGTTCGGAGGCCTCAGCCACCCGTTCGGCCAGGTGATCGACATCGACTCGGTCGGTCTGTTCCAGCCCGGCCAAGATCTCATCGATCCGCTTGGTCGCCTCGGTGTAGTTCTTGGCCGGCGATTCTCCGCCGGCGTTGGTCTTGTCGGTCATTCGTTCTCTCCTTCGGATCTTCGCGCGCTCGGGTCTTCACGCACCGCCTCGACGAGCGCGTCCAATCCTCCATCGCGAAGCTCGATCGAGATCCGCTCACCCGCCTCGGTCCCCCCGACGCCGGTGATCACATGCCGATCGTCACCTCGGCGCAGAATCGCGAAACCCCTTGCCAGAAGACGCCGTGGATCCTGTGCGCCGATCTCTCGGCCGCTGGCGATCAGCCGCTCCTTTTCGAGGCCGAGAGCCCGCCTCGAACGCTCGGCCAACTGCGGCGAGAGGCGGCCCAGAGCTCTCTTCTCTTCTCGGAGCGAACCACGCGCCAAGAACGACACGGTCGCCGCTGATTCGGCCAGAGTGGCATCGGAGCGGGCCACCGCGTGGCGAGCCGCCTGAGCAAGCCGCCCTTGAGCGGCGGAGAGCACCTGCGCCGCCAATCGGGTCGAAGCGACCGCCGCCCGTCTGTACCGCGTGCCCGCATGTGAGAGGTCGAGTCGAGCCGACCGGAATCGCTCCGTCGCCAATCGTATCAGGTCCCCGGCCGCATCTTCCAGCTCGGTTTCGCGAGCCGCGAGGGTAGCCACCAAATGGCCCCCCGCGGCGGTCGGCGTCTTCTCGGAGTGGGCGATGAAATCGAGAGCGCTCAGATCGCGGTGATGACCGATCCCGACGACCACCTTCAGCGGCAACTGCGCGACCGCGATCGCCACGCTCAAATTGTCGAACCAGGCCAGATCGGTCCTGCTACCGCCGCCGCGGCAGATCAGGCACAAGTCGTACTCCGCCGAAGCAGAGGCGACGCGCCTCAAGGCGACGCAAACCGATGATTCGAGTCGGGGGCCCTGCATGAAGCAATCGAAAACGTCGATCGCGAAGGAGTAGCCGGAGCGGGTCAGCTCGGCAACAACGTCGTTGGCAGCGTCCGACCCCCAACTCGTGATCAGGGCGATCCGGAGCGGCAGCCGCGGTTCCGGCAGATCGAGGTTCTTCGAAGCCAGCCCACGGCGATCGAGCTCGGCCAGGATCTTCTCGCGCTGCAGCGCGAGCGCACCGAGAGTGAAGTCGGGATCGATGTCTTCCACGACGACTTGATAGCTGCCGCTGCGCGCGTAGACATCGACCCGAACCCGCAATCGCACCTGAACGCCGTCCTGGATCTCTACTCGCGGCTCGACCTCAGCGAGGCGCCGGGCAACACGCGAACGCATGCCGCCGAAGAGCACTGCCGTCACGCGGGCCATGTCCCTCTCTCCGGCCCGGTCTCGCTCGCTCAACTCGAAGAACACGTGTTCCTTGTGGGAGTTCCGGTCCCAACCAGATACCTGCCCCACGACCCAGATCGGTGCCGGGAAACGACTCTTGAGTGCATCTTTCACACTCTTGTTGAGCTCGCTGACGGTGAGATGGGCGTCTCTATCCGAACGCGGGCGGGCAACCTCGTCGGGGGCGGGCTGCTCGGGTCTTGGATCGCCCGAGACCTCCGGCTCCACCGAATCGCGACCTGCGACGCGCCTGGCCAACTCCGGCCCTACCGCGAACCCACGGGGCTCCAGTACGCGGATCACCTCGACCGCGGCCTCCATCGGAGCAAGCCAGTTCTTTCGGTCTCCGTCGCAACTTCGCCCGGGGAAATCGCGCACCACGGCGATGAGGGCAGTGTCGTAAGGG
>CAZFNT010000109.1:0-10054 GCA_964520315.1 uncultured Gemmatimonadota bacterium | reverse complement strand
CACGCCCGCGCGGATCCATATCTCTGATCGTCTTCTTGGTCGCCATGATGTGCTAGAGGAGCTCAGCCAAACGCTCGACCAGATCGGTCACCCGGTTGGAATAGCCCCACTCGTTGTCGTACCACCCGATCACCTTGATCAGCGTGCCATCGATCACCTCGGTGCACGACGCATCGAAAACGCACGAGTGCGGATCGCCGACGATATCGCTCGAGACGATCGGGTCTTCGGTGTAGGCCATGATCCCGTCGAGCGGGCCCGCGGCGGCCGCCTTCATCGCCCCGTTGATCTCCTCTTTCGTCGTGGGCCGGCCCAGCAGAGCCGTGAGATCGGTGAGCGAGCCGTCGGGCACCGGCACCCGAACCGCCATGCCGTTCAGCTTGCCCTCCAACGCGGGAATGACCTTACCCACGGCCCGCGCGGCGCCGGTCGTTGTCGGGATCAGATTAATCGCCGCCGAGCGCGCCCGTCTCAGATCGGAATGGGGCAGATCGAGAATGCGCTGATCGTTGGTGTAGCCGTGTATCGTCGTCATCAACCCCGACACGATGCCGAAGCTCTCGTGCAGCACTTTGGCCATCGGGGCCAGGCAGTTGGTCGTGCACGACGCATTCGAGAGAATACGCTGATCGGCGCTCACGGTCTCGTCGTTCACCCCCAGCACCACCATATTGTCGATGGCGTCTTTCGGAGGCACGGTGAGTACCACCTTCTTCGCCCCGGCGTCGAGGTGCATCTGACAGGTAGCGCGAGTGCGGAAAAGACCGGTCGCCTCGATCACGATATCGACGCCGAGAGCCGCCCAGGGCAGTTGGGCCGGATCCCGCTCGGAAAGCACCTTCAACGCCTTGCCATCAACCATGATCGAATCGCCCTCGGCCCTCACATCGCCCGCGAATCGGCCGTGAACCGAGTCGTACTTGAGCAGATGGGCCAGAGTTGGCGCATCGGTGAGGTCGTTTACGGCTACGACATCGGCCCCCTCGACCTTTCGAAGCGCCCGGTAGACGAGCCGGCCGATACGGCCGAAACCGTTGATGGCAACGCGATAAGACATTTCACGATCTCCGGAGTTGAAGGCGGTTCGTTGGGTGCGACAGTGCCGAAGTGCAAAGCGCGAAGACTATGCGGTGCAAGGGGAAATGTCAATTTTGGGGGACGCACTGCGATCGAGCTCCGTGTCGGGCAGCCACGCATACACCGTCGTTGCGCGTGTGAAACGAGTCGTGCTCGCGGCTCCTCTGGGAGCCTGTTGCGCATAGCCTTCACCTCGCCACGCATCCGTCCCTGCTCCGATCTCTGCGTTGCCAAGTCCTTGAAAGGCAACCAGCCTTCCGGCGGACTCAGCGCCTTGATCTCGAAGCAGGGCCGAATGCGGAGCTCGAAAACCTATGCGCAACAGACTCCTATGGCGAGTGCAATAGCTCGGTTTCGCTCGGGCGCCTGAAAACTAGGAGATTCGATGGCGAAGTCGCGCGTTTTTGCCGCGGTCGATCTCGGGGGCACGAACACGATCCTGGGGCTTCTCTCCGAAAAGGGTGAGGTTCTGGAGCGTTTGGAGGTGCCCACCGCGGTCGAGGACGGCTACGACGACGTCGTCGATCGAATCGCCGATGGTCTGCGATTGATGATCGGTTCCCGCTCGGTGGTCGGAATCGGGATCGGAGCCCCCGGTCCGCTCGACGCGGAGCGGGGTGTGATCATCGAATCGCCCAACCTCGAAGGCTTCAACAACCGGCCTCTGGCGTTGGACCTCGCCAAGAGATGCGAGCTCCCGGTCTTTCTCGAGAACGATGCCAACGCCGCGGCGCTGGCTGAGTCGTGGATCGGAGCCGGTCGGCAGGCACGGGACCTCATCGTGTTGACCGTCGGCACGGGGATCGGCGGGGGACTGATCCTCGGAGGGCGCCTCTATCGCGGGAGCGCCTTCAGCGCCGGCGAAGTCGGCCATATGACGATCGAGCCGAACGGGCCGGTGTGCGCCTGCGGCAACCAGGGCTGCCTGGAGGTTCTGGCCTCGGCGCCCGCGATCGCCGCGAGGGCTCGAGAGAAAGTCCAGAAAGGGTTCGAGACGCGAATGCTCGACCTGGCTGGCGGCGACCCCGCCGCCATCAGCGCCGAGACGGTGAGCTTGGCCTGCGACGAGAACGATCCCGTGGCGCTGCGGGTGCTCGAGGAGACCGGGCGCTATCTCGGCATCGGCACCGCTAATCTGATCAACGTGCTCAACCCGCAGTTGGTGCTCTTCGGCGGCGGTGGCGCCAGAGCGGGGGAGTTCCTCCTGGCTCCGATCCGCAAAGAGGTAGAGCGCAGATCGTTCGCCGGTCTGAAGGCCTGTGCCGAGATCGGGCCGTGCACGCTGGGAGATGACGCGGGCCTCATCGGCGCCGCCCGGGTCGCCATGGACGGGAGCTGATGAAGGCCGTTGTCGTCGGCACTTTCGCATGGGATCTGATTCGCGACCGATCGGGCGGAGTGCTTTTCCAGGGGCCGGGGGGACTCATCCACTGCGTCGCGGCCCTGTCTTCACTCCTGCCCGCGGAGACGAGCATCGTTCCGATCTCCAGGGTCGACCGTGATTCGTGCGAGGAGCTCGAAGAAACCCTGGCGGGATTGCAGGGTGTTCGTTTCGACGGAATCGTGCCGGTGAGCTCGGGCAGGTACGAAGTCGAGCTTCGTTACCACGACGCCGACAATCGTTGTGAGCGCGCGTGTTCGCTTCCGTCCCCCCTCGAGATCGAAGAGATACTCGTTCATGCCGAGGGCGCGAGAGGCCTGCTTTTTAACTTCATCTCCGGTGAGGACGCTCCCCCGCAGTGCTTGCCACGGCTGAGGGAAGCGGTGTCGGGTCCCCTGGTCGTCGACTTGCACAGTCTCACCCTGAATCGGGATGATCGGGGCCACCGATCGCGGCGTCGCGATCTACCCGGCTGGAGACGCTATCTCGAAGGCGTCGACGTCCTCCAGGTCAACGAAGAAGAGGCCCGCGTGCTCGCGGGGCGGGGGGGAGACCCGAACGCCGCCGCCGCCATCGATGAGCTGGAGCGAATCGCGCGCGAGGTTCACGCGGCGGGAGTCGGCGCCCTGATCGTTACATTGGGGGAGCGAGGGGCGGTCCTCTTCGAGCGGGGTGCGCCTTCGCGATCGATCGCTCCCGTTCTCACGGGCGAGGCACTCGACCCCACCGGATGCGGCGACGTGCACGGCGCGGCGATCCTGGCCGGCCTGATGCGCGGTCTTTCACTCGAGGCATCGGCCCGCCTTGCCGGCCACGCCGCGGCTGCGCAATGCGGCATTCCCGGCTGGCCCAAGGGCTTGCCGGACTTCGATCTCCTCGCCGCTCGGGCATGCGTCTGACCGGCTGGGTCGTCTCGACCCCCTTGCTGCTCCTCACCTCGTGCGTCGGGACGCCGCCTCCGCCGAGAGAGATCGATGCCACGATCCTCTACACTGGCGATCTGCACGCATCGATCGAACCGAGCCCGGGCGAGCGTGGAGGCGCAGCCCGTCGCGCGGGCGTCATCGAGCAGATTCGCGGCAGCGAAGGGGCGCCGGTGTTCCTTCTCGACGGAGGTGGGTTCGCGGCCGGCGGACCCTTCGATCCCGCACCCCAGGGGACGGCGCGCGACAAAGAGCGAACCCTCGCCATGGCGGCCGCCATGGCTGCAACCGGCTACGATGCCGTGGCGATCGGCGACGAAGAGCTCGCCTCGGGTTTGCTCGGTACGCTCGCAACGCTTCTGCCACTAACAACGGCGAATCCCCCCGAGGACGGGCCCCGGATACCTGGCGCGCCCGGACTGCGCACGATCGAGCGCGACGGGGTGCGGCTGAATGTCGTTGCCCTGACATCGGACGAGAAGCTCCACGAAGAGGTCGGCACACCCGGGGACCCGATCGCCGCGGCCCGAGCCGCACTGCGAGACGCTCCACCGGCGGACTGGACGATCATCCTCTCCCACCTGGGGGAGAAGCGATCGATCGAACTCGCCGAGACCATTGGGGGGATCGACCTGATCCTGAACGCACATCGGCGTCGCGGAACCGCTCCCGCCTTCATGGTCGGCGAGGTTCCAGTGGCTCAGTTCGATTACCTGGGGAGGTCGCTGATCCGCATCGACCTCAGAAGTGAAGTCCCGCCCCGCGTTCGGCCGATCCCGATCGACGAGGGTTCCGCGTCTTCACAGATCGTCGAAGAGCGGATCGAGGCGACGCGCCCGCGTTCTGCTCCCCGCCCGGCTTTCGAGATCTATCTGAGCCTCGGGTGTCCCTACTGCGAGACAGCAACAGAATCGCTTCTGCAAATTGGAGGTAACCTCCTATGGAACTTTGAATTCCAGGCACGACTTCAAGCGCCCCATGATGGGCGCTATGGTCCAGAGGAGCTCTTTTTGGGCTGCGCCCGAGAGGAATTGGAGATCGCCTCGTGGCTCGAGTTGTTCCTCGCGATTTCACGAGGCGAGCCGCTCGAGAGCTGCGTCGAAGGTCTTGCGCTCCAGAGCTGCATCGGAGCCGACGATGCACTTCTCGCCGTGGACCGGGAGCGGACCATCCGGCTCGGCATCGACGAGACGCCGGCGTTGTTCGTGGCGAACCGCCTGCACGGCGGAGGGCTCGATCCGCTCACCTTGGAATGGCTTCTCTGCAACGCCCTGCCCGATACCAATGTCTCGTGCACAGAGGCCCCGGAGTGCTTGACCGATCTCCACTGTGCAATGCGAGGAATGCTCGGCACCTGCATCGATAGAGGCACGCGAGAGGCTCGCTGTTCCCGGGTCGCCGCGGCGGAGCTCACCGCGATCCTGGTCTACGACTCCACGGCGGTGTCGAATATGGAAGCTCCGCTGATCGAGGCATTGTCCGGCGCACTACCGGGCCTGGAGCCGCGCTGGATCGAGAGTCGGCGGCCGGAGGGGCGAGATTGGATCGCGAGGCTCGGGCTGCGCTATCTGCCCGCGCTGGCGCTGGAAAGCGACCCGGGCGATTCTCTGGGCGCCGCCTTCGCGAGAGAGGGGGAACACTGGGTGCTCGATCCGGAATTCTCCGGCGCCAATCTGGATCTGACCCGAGAGAGGGTGCCCGGGCTGCTCGAGATCTTCGTTCCCCCCATCGATCGTTTTGCGCGCGGCGTGCTGATCGAGGCGCTCGAGGGCGCACGCTTCACCGGAGCCGAGGTCGACATCCGGGTTCATCCGCTCTTGCCTCTGGCGGCGGCAGACGACGCCCGGCTGTGGGCGGCGTGCGCGGAGTGGTCGATCGTTGGCACTCGGGCCCCCGAGGAATGGCTGCGCTACCTCGCTGGCGAGCAGATCGAGATCGAAGGCGAAGCGATAGCCGATCTCGCACGCGACGAACCGCCCGAAAAGACATTGAAGGAACTGGGGCGCCTGCTGGATGCTCTCGAGGTGGAACGGAAGCGGATACTCTTTCTGGCCGAGAATCGTGAGGTTGTCGACATCCACAACCCAATGGAGCTCGTCGAACTCGTCATTAACCTCGAGGGAGCCCGGTAGATGGCGATCCCGCGGGTCGATCTGACCTATCGGAACATCCAGCGCTACAGGCAGATCATCAATGTCTTCTTGGGCTATGGATTCGGGCACCTGATCGAGCGCCTCGATCTCGGCTCATACGTCGATGTGGGCCGACGGATTTTGCGACGCCGTCCCACTCCCTTCGAGAGCCTCGGCTTCCCGCTGCGGCTGCGGATGGCATTCGAGGAGCTCGGTCCCACTTTCGTCAAGCTGGGGCAGATCCTCGCAATGCAATCCGCGGGGCTGCCGAACGACCTACTCGACGAGCTCGCGAGGCTTCACGATCGCGCGGCCCCGATACCCTCGGCGGTGGCCCGAGGAAGCGTTGAAAGAACGCTCGGCCGGCGGATAGAGAAGGTCTTCGCACGATTCGACGACATGCCATTGGCGGCCGCATCGATCGCCCAGGTGCACCGCGCTGCCCTTCTGGACGGCACTGAAGTCGTGATCAAGATCCGGCGTCCCGAGATCGTGCGCATCGTTCAGACCGACACGAATATCTTACGCGACCTCGCAAGGCTGATCGCGCGCCATCTGCCCGAGCTCCGCCGCTACGACCCGATCGGATTGGTCGAACAACTGACATCGACCATGCTCAAAGAGGTCGATTTCCGCCACGAAGCAAGGAACATGCGAGTGTTCGCGGCCAACATGAAGGAGCAGCCGGGGATCAGAGTTCCGCGCCTTCACCGCGACCTCGTCTCCGAAGAGGTGCTGGTGCTCGACTTCGTCGAGGGGATCAAGATCTCTGACCTCGATGCTCTGAGGGAGCGGGGTCACGATCTGCACGCGATCGCTCGAAACGGCACGAACGCGATTCTGACGCAGGTCTTCCGGGACGGTTTCTTCCACGCGGATCCCCACCCCGGCAACCTCTTCGTCCTGGACGAGGGATCGATCGCCCTCATCGATTTCGGCATGATGGGCCGATTGCCCGCCGACCTTCGAGACGAGCTTGCGCTCCTGATGATCGCGCTCGTCCGCAGAAACCGCGACGGCATCATCGGCTTTTTCGAGCGAACCGGTGGATTCCCGGACGACGAAGTGCCCGCCCGATTCAGGGTCGACCTCGATGAGGTTCTCGATCATTACCACGGCGTTCCTATCGGCGAACTCGACGTCAACTCCATGGCCGGTGATCTCTTCGGCGCTTTGAACCGCAACGACATCCACCCGCCGCCCGAGCTCGTGCTTCTGCTGAAGACCTTGGTGATGTACGACGCCCTCGCGTGTCGCCTCGACCCGACCCTGGATCTGGTGACCGAGGCGACACCGTACATCAAAGAGATCCTCTCTCGCCGCTACAGCCCGGAACGGATCGGGGGACTGATCGCCGATGCCGCGGTCGACTACGCCGACTTCATTCGCGTGCTCCCTCGCGAGCTCAAGGGGCTCACCAATCGTCTTCGGAAAGGCCGGCAGACCCTTGTGGTTCGCCACGATGGGCTAGAGGACTTTCGCCACGAGATGGAGCGCTCGTCGAATCGGCTCACGCTCGGTCTTGTGGTAGGCGCGGTGGTCGTCGCTTCGTCTATTCTCTTGAGCACCGATGCGGGTCCCACACTCTGGGGGGTTTCCGCCCTGGGACTCGCGGGTTTCGTTGCGGCCGGTTTTGCCTCGGTCTGGCTCGTGATCGGGATTCTTCGATCTGGCCGCCTCTAGAAGGAGCTATGATTCGCTCATGAGACATCAACACAGATCTAGATCGATGGGACTGGCGGCTTTCCTCGTGCTCTGGGGGGCGACACCCGGACATGCGGTATGGATTGCCCACTCTCAAGAGTTCACTTGTCGTTGGGGGCCGTCGTCCACCTATAACTTCTCGGCGGCCGGAGAGGAGATCGACGGCGACTCCTTCCTCGGTCTCGAATACCAGATGAGGGCAATGGCGATCCCGTCCAGCATGGGCTACACCTACGTCGGCTTGGGCCTGAACTACTCGGTCGCCGGTGAACGTGATCCCGGCTCCTTCGGTGTAACCGAAGTCGACGCTCCCGGGGTCTTCGACTCCGACGACGATTTCAAGCTCCAGCCCGGCTATGTAGGCATCTATGCGCTGATGAAGTACCTCCGTCCAGTCTTCACGCCGCGCACGGAGCTCTACGGGCAGCTCAATGTCGGGGCCGCCAACGGCACCATGTTCCAGAATCACGGCAAGGGTGACCGCTCTCTTCCCTTCCTTCGTCAGGCCTACTACGAGGACTGGGGGACTTTCTGGCAGCTGGGGACGGGTATCACTTTCACGATTCCCTACCTCGACCAGGGACTCCATCCGGACTTCCCGGTCTCCCTCGGGGGCACGTACACCCTCTTCCGCGTGCGCAACATCGAGAGCGACCCGGCTGGAGTGGTCGACGATAAGACCGACGATCTCGATTTCACGGGTTGGACCTGGCTGGCGAGCGTAGGAATCCGCTTCTGACGCGGTCGCCGGCACTCCTAATCGCGAATCCCCGCTCCGGCGGCGGGGCGACCGGCCGTCGCCTCTCCCAGATCTTGGAGCTGGGGCGCCGGCTCTTCGACGACATCGAGATGGTTACCACGGAAGCGCCCGGGCACGCCGTGGCGCTCGCGGAGACCGCGGCCAAAGCGGGGCGCTCACCCGTGATCGCGGTCGGGGGCGATGGTACGGTCTCCCAGGTAGTCGACGGGCTCTTCCGCGCCGGTGAGAGCGGGCGCGCTCCAGTGGAATTGGGAATCGTGCCGGCTGGAACGGGGGGCGATCTCGCCCGAACCTTGGGAATTCCCAGATCAGCGGAGCGGGCGATGCTGGGAATCGCGTGCGGTCGAAGTGAGACGATCGACGCGGCCCGGATTTGCTACAAGGCGGACGATGGCGCCGATGCGCTGAGTCACTATGTCAACATTGCCGACGCCGGACTCGGAGGAGAGACCGTGCGATACGTCGAATCGATGAAGCGGCTTCCCGGCAAGGCGGCCTACTTGGCCGGGTCGATCGTGGCGATCGCTCGGCACCGTCCCCGGCGGGTTCGCATCGATTTGAACGATGGAGCCGAGCTACATGAGATCGAGGCGGGCGTCGTGGCGGTGGCCAACGGCCGCTACTTCGGCGGCGGAATGCAGATCGCACCCCGAGCTGATCCCTCCGATGGAGAGCTCGACGTCATTGCGATCGCCCACTGCCCACCGCTCGAGGCACTCCGATTGCTCGCGAAGATCTACCGTGGATCGGCATTCGACGACCCCCGCGTACTCTGGCGGCGTGCCCGGCGTGTCAGGCTCGATGCTCCGAGCGCAGAGCAGGTGCTCCTCGATGTGGATGGCGAGCAACCCGGTCGGCTCCCGGCGACCTTCGAGGCGCTGCCCGGGGCACTCACGATTCGGATCTAGGGGTCCGCGCTCGCCTTCTTCCGGCGTACTCCTCGCCGCCGATCCACACTCCGAAAAGGGCCAGCGCAAGCCACATCAAGTGAGCGCGCCATCGCCTCGGCTCGTAGCGCACTCTCACCACATGACGACCCGGGCCGACACAAACCCCCGCGAAATGCAGCGATAGCTCGTCGACCGGGGCAGGCTGCCCATCCACCTCGGCCAGGAGTCGCGGATGGTAGGTGGTCTTCAGGAGCAGATGAGTTGCCTGTCGAACGTCGATATCGGCACTCCAGCGGCCCAGCCCGACCTGCACGTTGTCGATGGCACCGATCGCGTCGGAATAGCCCATCCTTTCGGCAACCGCCACATCCGGCGATCGCACCAATCGGAACACTTCGCCCCGTCCGGGTCGTTCACTGCTCAGCCACTCGCGGTTCGTTTCGTAACGCTCCTGCTCGGTCACCACCCGCAGATCGGACACGACATTCACCAACGAGAACCATGGCGTCGTCGGGAGCTCGAGCACTCGGAATCCCGCCCCTTCGTCAATCACACGAGCGAATTCGGGAACCGCGACCGAGTCGGGCAGGAGCTGCATCGACACACCGAATACCTCGTTGTGGTCGAGGCGCCAGGGGTCGTAGAGAGGCAAGTTGTCAGACGCTGGTGACATCGCCATGTAGAGGTAGGAGAGCGCGGGCACCCGTGCCCCGGCCAGCAGCGCGTAGCAGGGCACTTCGCCGATCTTGAAAGTTCTGCCGAAGTCTTGCGCTCGACCCGCGTAGATGCGCCCGGAGTCGGCGACCGAGCCTAAGCGGTCGATCGTCGCAGCGAGCTCGGAGTTTTCGGCGAACGCTTGCCGGGATCCTTCGGCCCAAAACCGGGAACGTCGGGCCGAGGCATGACGTTCCAACACCGCCGACGCCAGCGCAACGCCGAGCAGTCCAGCCACAACGATCCGAGATGCCACCCGGGCGCCTCCGCCGCCGAGGACTCGTTGCGGGCCGCGAAGCCACCGCACGAGCCACGCCAATCCCACGCCGGCGCTCACGGGAGCCAAGAGCTGAATCGGTCCCACCATCCGGTGCGGGTGCAGCTCACTCGAAAAGGGCAGAATCGACAGCGCCGCGCCCCAGGTCGGGCGCCCGAAAGAGACACAGTACCAGGCGATCGAAGTCAGCATTAGA
>CAZFNT010000108.1:2319-10115 GCA_964520315.1 uncultured Gemmatimonadota bacterium | reverse complement strand
GACTCCGCCGAGTGCCGCGCCGAGGGTGAACACGGTCGACCACGCGACGGCGCTGAGGGCGTTGGCGGCGGCGAGGGCTCTGGGCGAGACGAGATTGGGAAGGGTGGCCTGGCGAGCCGGCTCGGCGAATGCCGCCGTGGCCATCTGCAGAAAGGTCAGTGTGAAGACGAGGGTCGTGGCTTGCTCGGGTAGCTGAGGTGCGGCGAAGAGGGCGGCCACGAGGAAGAAACGCAGAACATCCGCGACGAGGAGGATCCGCTTGCGGTCGAAGCGATCGGCCACCACTCCGGCCGCCGGTCCGACCACGAAGGCGGGAAGGAGCTTGATGATGAATACGCCGCCCACGATGCGTGGATCGGGGTCCGTGACCTCGCGCAGCAGCGCCAGGATGCCGAGCAGATTGAACCAATCTCCGAGCAGACTCGCCGTTCGCGCGAGGAAGAGGTGCCGGAATCCGGCATGCTCGCGCAGCACTTCGAGGTAGCCGGTCCGCGCTGTGGCGGACCTGGAGTCGGGCATTCGTGTAGGGTCCGGTTTTGCGGGGAGGAGGTCGTCACGGTAGATTCTCCACCATGAACGGATCGATTCGATGAGATCCGCCGCGAAGGGTAGCTCCTCGGGGCGAATGCGATGCCTGAGCGCTGGGGAGATCTTCGCCCTGGAGCGCCAGTTTCTTCGCGACCGCGACCGGCCCGAATCGGAGCTGCGCAAGCGGGATCGGGAGATCGGACGCGCCCTATTGCGGATAGGGGGTGAGGCGGTCGCGGATCGGCGCGCGCTATATCGCGGCTGGCTGCGGAGCTTGGGGGGCGAGGCCGCCGGCGACGCGGCGCGTTTGGAGCGCGCTGTGGCGATCGCGGGGATTGGGGTTCTCGTCTCAGGTGCGCTGACCGGCGCTGGGACTGCCGCGGGCTTGCTGCGTTACGACGGCTCCACGCCGATCAACTTGCTGCACTTCGTAGGTGTTTTCGTTGTGCTGCAAGGTTTGCTTCTGGTCGCCTGGATCGTTGCTTTGGCGGCATGGAGAGGGAGCTGGCGATCGCCGGGGGCGGTGGCCGCGCTCTTGGGCGGCATGGTGCGCTCGGCGCTCAGGCACGGCCTCTCCGGCGACCGGCACGACGCTCTGCGGGCCGATCTCGATTGGCTGAGACGCATCGGCGGGTGGTACTCGGGAATCGAGCGCTGGTCGTTGGCTCGGCTCGGGCAGCTCTTCGGGGTCTCGTTCAACGCCGGCGCGCTGGCGATCACCGCGTTGCTCATGGCCACTTCCGATCTCGCGTTCGCGTGGCGCAGTACGATCGACTGGCGGCCCGAGCAGATCCATGCTCTGCTGACTGCTATGTCCGCTCCGTGGGGCTGGGCGGTGCCGGTGGCTGTGCCGACGCTCGAGCTGGTCGGCGCGAGCCACCATTTTCGCGGCGCCGGCGCGCCCGCACTCTCTCCTGAGCTCATGGCCCGTTGGTGGTCTTTTCTGCTCCTCTCGCTCATCTGCTACGGGCTGGTGCCGAGAGGGTTGGCTTGGTGGGTCGCGGAGCTGCGGCTGCGGCGCGCCCTGCGTGGAATCGATCTCGATAGGGGCGATCTGGCCGATCTGCACGATCGTTTGACGCTGCCGCTGGTCGAGACACCCGGCACCGATCTGCCCGGCGATCCTGAGCTCGACGAAGCCGCCGCGATGGCATCGGAGCCGGTGGAGAAGGGGAGCGCGTGGGGCATCGTCTGGCGCGACGCTCCGATCGACGACGCAAGGGCCGAGGAGTTGGCCGCGTCGCGCCTCGGTTGGGGTCTGGACGGATGCGTCACCGCCGGCGGTGGCACCGACGCTTCTATCGATCACGATTCGCTCGAGACACTGCGTTCGCTGCCGCTTGGGACGCGGCTTTTGCTTCTGGCCGAGGCCTTCGACCCTCCCACGAAGGAGTTGCTACACTTTTTATCGGCGCTGAGCGATCACGATGAGAGACCGGCCGATCTGGTGGTTTTTCTGGTGGCGCCTAACCCTGGCGGCGGCTGGGAGCCGGCCGGCGACGAAGAGATCGCCCTCTGGCGGAGCTGTCTGGCGTGTTTGCGGAACCCCCGTTTGCGTGTGGTGACTCTTCTCGAGGGTGGCGGGTCATGAGCCGAGCGATCCATTTCGCCGTCGTGGCCGCCGTGAATCGTGGCAAGTCGAGCATCGTTTCGACGCTGGCTGAAAACGACACAGTTCGCATAGCTCCGACTCCAGGGACCACGCGCGAGGCCCGCTCCTATCCGGTCGTGGTGGATGACGAGACACTTTTTGTGTTGACCGACACGCCGGGCTTCGAGCGTGCCCGCGAGCTGCTGGCTTGGATCGAGAGAGTGCGGACTCCCGAGAGCTCGCCCGCCCTGGCGCTCGAGCGCTTTCTGGAGGCGCATCGCGACGATCCGGGTTTTCGCGCCGAGTGCGAGCTGCTCGCGCCGATCATGCAGGGAGCCGCGATCCTTTACGTGGTGGACGGCACGGTGCCCTTTCGGGACCATATGCGAGCCGAGATGGAGATTCTGCGCTGGGCCGCTCCGCTGCGGGTGGCGCTGATCAACCGCCACGGTCCCCCGGCTTACCTCGAGGGCTGGCGGCGCGAGCTGCGAGCCCATTTTCAGATGGTGCGCGACTTCGACGCCCAGCGCGTGGGGTTCAGAGAGCGGATGGGGCTGCTGCGGGGGCTGCGAGAGGTGAACGACGGGCATTGGCGCGAGTCGCTCGACCGTATCATCGAGGCTTTGGAGCTGGATTGGGCGCGGCGCGGGCGGCGCTCAGCGCGGATTATCGCTGATCTGGTGGCGGAAGCGCTGGTCCATGCGTTGCGGGCTCCGATCCCCCAGGGAGACGATCCCGAGGGGCATCGGGCGCGGCTCAACCGCAGGTTTCACGACGATCTGCGCGGGCTCGAAGAGAGATCGCGGGCCAAGATCGAGACACTCTACAAACACCAGGCGCTTCCCCATCCCGAGCGGGTCGAGCGCCCGGCCTGGGAGCAAGATCTCTTCGATCCCGCCCGTTGGGGGCCCTTGGGACTGGCGCCGCGGCAGCTCGTCGCCCTGGGCGCGACCCTTGGTGCGGTGACCGGCGGCGCGGTCGACGTGGCGGTAGGGGGGGCTTCGTTCATGCTGGGGGCAGTGCTCGGAGCGGCGGTCGGGGCGGGGGGGGCGCTCTGGCGCTCCGGACAGCCGCTCGCTTCGGTCGAGGGTTTGCGGGGGCTGGTGCGCGGCGATCGACTGCTGCGCATCGGTCCCCACCCCAACCCGAACTTCCCTTTCGTGCTACTCGACGCGAATTTGCTCCACTGGATGGCGATTCGCGAGCGTGCTCACGCGGATCGCAGCGCGCTTTTCTTGAAGACCGAGGGCGAAAAAGATGGACCGAGCTCGACACTGAGCGCCGAGGATCGCAAGGCGTTCTCGAAGTGCTTTGCGCAGATCCGCAAAGGGGCGCCTCACATGGAGCCGAGCGTCCGCGGCGCGCTGGCGGAGAGGGTCGAGGGGCTGATGGAGGCGGTGGATCAGAAACTCTCGCCCCCCAAATAGCAGTTGCGCCGGCCGGCCAGACTGGAGCTCGATCGAGCCCGTTTCAATATGGGTACGGAACGATCCGCCAGCTTCTTTCCCGATACTGTCGATAGGTGTCGAAGCGTCCGACCAAGAGACTCTCTTCGTATTCGAGTTTCACCATCAAGTCGGCGACGAGCAGAACCAGGATCGCTGCGCGCGTCCAGGTCGGTGTCGCGATTATCGGTGGCACCACGATCAAAAAAAGCCCTGCGTACATCGGATGCCGCACCCACCGATAGGGCCCGGAAATGACCACATGCGTGGTGCGGGCGAGAGTCCCCGTGGCGATCAGCGGCCCCGAGAGCACGATCGCGAGCAAGCATGCGAGCTGGACGCCCACGAGGGTCGTGGAGAAGGCGCGATTGCCGTGTTGGCAGGCGAGCCCGGAGCGTTCTTCACGGAGACTCGCCCGCGGGTGCCCGATGCGGGTGCGGCCGGGAGCTCGCTTGTGGCGCGACCCACCCGCACCACTTTTCGAGCACCGCTGCCAAAGCCCTCTGATCGATCGGTTTGCCGATGAAGTCGTCCATACCGGCCCGAAGGCAGGCCCGTTGGTCGTCAGGCAGGACACTCGCCGACAGCGCTATGATCGGCACACGCTCAGAGCCCTTCTCCGACTCGCGAATGGCCGCGGTGGCCTCGAAGCCGTCAATTTCTGGCATATGACAGTCCATCAACACAATTTCATAGCTCGAGGCGCGGTGGAGGTTGAGAGCTTCACGGCCGTCTGCTGCGACGTCGACACGACAGCCCAGCAACTCCAGGAGACGGGTGCCCACCTGTTGGTTCACCGCGTTGTCTTCGACCAGGAGAACACGGGGGCCGCCGCCATCGATGGGGGGCGCCGAGGCCGCCGCGCGAGGGAACTCCGCCGGCAAGAGTGCCTCGGGCATCGCAGCGCTCTCGAGGGCGCGGATCAGCTGCGCACGGCGCCAAGGAACGCGGATGATCGCCGCCGTATCGATGCCGAGCGCGGAGAGCGAAAGGGTGTTGTCTCCCAGACCGAGCCATACCGGCGTGACTTCCGATGCTTCTTGCGAGGCGTTGCGCGCCGCCAGCGCGAGCTTGCGTGCCGTCTCGGATTCGGTCACGCTCCCCGCGATGATCAGTCGAAAACCGCTGGGAGTCGAATCGAGTGCGTCGTGCGCGGCTCTTGCGCCGGCGCAGTCGGTTACCAGCAAACCGAGCGCTCGAAGGTCTCGGGCCATGATCTCGCGCCGGAAGTCGTCGCCTTCAAGGAGCAGGATCCGCTCCCCTTGCAGCGGCTCGGGCAAGCGTGGCGGCTTCGGCTGCGGGTCATCCAGAGGCAGCTCGATCCACACGGTAAAAGTGGAGCCTTCACCGAGAACGCTGTGAACTTCCACGGTGCCCCCCATCTGCTGGAGCAACTGCCAACTGATGGCAAGCCCGAGGCCCGTGCCGCCGAATCGACGGGAATAGGAGCTGTCGGCCTGGGAGAATCGCTCGAAGAGTTTCTCGATCTGCTCTTTGCCGATGCCTATCCCTGTGTCGCCGACACTGATCCGTACGCCAATACTCTCTTCGCCGAGCAGCTCGGCGCTGGCGCGGATCCGCACCGACCCTCTTTCGGTGAACTTCACCGCGTTGCCTACGATATTGTTGAGAATCTGGCGGATCCGGCCCACGTCTCCGACAACGTGTCGAGGCATCTGCGGTGGGATGTCGAGGTCGAGCGAGATCCCGCTCTGCATTGCGCGACCGGAGAGGAGCTCCGCCACATCTTCGAGCAAGCACCAAAGGTCGAAAGGTTCCGGATGGAGTTCGATCTCGTTGGCTTCGATGCGTGAGAAATCGAGAATGTCGTTCAGAATGACCAAGAGAGCATCCGCCGACCCGGAGATTCCTTCAACGAACTCCCGTTGCTCATCATCGAGGCGCGTGCTTCGGAGAAGAGCGACCAGACCCATGACACCGTTCATGGGTGTGCGGATCTCATGACTCATGTTGGCCAGGAAGTCGCTCTTGGCCTGATTGGCTGCATCGGCCCGCTCTTTGGCGACGGTCCGCCGCTCGATCTGAGCGAGCATCTCGTTGAATGCGTCTACCAGGTCTCCGGTCTCGTCGCTGCACAATTTTTGCGCGCGTAGGGCGAAATCCTGTTCCTTTGAGACTTGGCGCGCCGTGGCGACCAGCGATTCCAGAGGCTCCAGGATCGCTCCCTGCATACCGGAGAAGACCACCAGCGCCAGCACGAGCGCCACCGAGACAAACACAGCCATGGCGGCGAGCGTACCGAGGATGCGAGCGCGACGCTCGCCCAGATCCACCTGGAGGTAGATGGTTCCGTAGTCGGCACCTTCGAAGGTGATGGCTTCGACGATGTGCGCGTAGTCGCCCTCGATGCGAACTCCCGGCTCGCCGCTGAACCCGCTCGGCTCCGGGACCTCGCGACCGGTGGTAAGGCTCGCGAAGAGCTCGTCGGCGGCGTTGCGAACGACCGCATTGAGAATGCGCTCGTCTTGCCGCAGATTGCCGAGGGATTCCCGTGCGGCAACCGGATCATCGAAGATCAAAGGAGCTGCGACGTGGCTGCCCGTAACTCGAGCCGATATCTGGAAGTTGTTGATGATCGTGCGGGTTGTCGCCATGTGATCGACGATCATCATCGCGCTGATCACCGGCACGAGAATCACCGCGCACACGAGGGCGACTACCCAGTGCAGCTTGTGCCGGATCGACAGGTCCAGGAATATGCGCGGCATGTAGCGCCGATAGCGGATGTCGCTCTTGTCGCGCCTGCCGGCGGTCGCGCGCGCCGGCCGAGCGCCTATTGCCCGTACCTCAGCGTCGCCAACCACAGGTTGCCCCCTTGCTCCGAGCCCAGATATTGCTCATAGCTATCGTGACCGAGATCCCAGGCGGAGAGACTGAGGCCGACGCCCTTCGCGAAAGTGTAGCTCAACGTCAGCTCGTGGATCCGGTAGGCGTCCACCGGCCGGCGCCCGATCAAGCCGGAATCGGGATTGCCGGGGTCGACGGGTGCGTACTCGAGCTCGGCATCGACGGTCTCGCCGACGAAGTGCAGTCCGTAGCCGATCGTGATATGTTCATTGGGCTTGGCATGAGTGAAGATGCTGAACTTGTGCTCCGCATCATAAGGGGTTTTTCGGGCATCCGGCTGGCGAGAGCGCAGGTAGGAGTAGGCGCCCGCCGCGGTCAAGCGATCACCCAAGAGCTCCGACTCGGCCTGAAGATCCAATCCGCTGATGTTGAACTCTCCGGTAGCTTGAATCGGCCTGAACTTCCCGAAGATGCCGTACTGCGAATAGTCCGGATCCGCCAAGGTAGGATCGTACACTTCGAGAATGCCGTCTTTGACTCGCTGCGAGAAGCAGTAAGCGCTGGCCCTTCCCGCCGGCAACTCGTAGTCGAGCCCCAGCTCTAGACCGCGCAGCTCCTCCGCGTGGAGTCCGGGATTGCCTTCGGCGTCGACCGTATCTACAAAAAGGTGCCACCATGAAGGCGACCGGTAGCCGGTGGAGTAGACGCCGCGCAGCCCGAGGGTTTTCGTCAACCGTAGGAGCACCGAGACACGAGGATGCACCAGTGCGACGTTTTCGTCGTTGGCGAACTCCCCGGCATCACGGATGTTGGCGCCGAGAAGCACACGAAGCCTCTGCCCCAGTCCCGCCTCGTACTCGCCATAGAGCTCCTTCTTGGTGACCCGCAGGTCTTGTTTCGAGGCTCGGAAATCGTCTCCCGCGTACTCCTCGCGGTGAACCACGGCGCCAAGGGTCAACCGGTCGCTCTCACGCACCTGGGCGTGGAATTGGATCAGGCCGCTCAGTCGGAATGAACTCTGCGAGTACTGCAAGCCCGGAACGTCGCCGAAGTTCCAGAAGCGGTCGCGCCAGTGATGGAAGCTGGGCTGGAAATGGAGTTGAGCCCTCTCGCCCAAGTCGAGCTCGTGGCGCGCGTTGAAATAGAGCTCGTCGCGGTGTTCCGCGTAGAGTTCGTAGGGGTTTGCGAAGATGGAGGGGTAGTTGATTTCGGCCGTGCGCCCGCCGTAACTGACATGCGTAGCCCCGACATCGCTTCTGCCCCGCATCCACCACGTGTCTTTGCCCGAATGATCAGAAACCAGCCGGTGCTCGTCCGTAGATGTGTAGCTTGCGCTGAGCAGAGACTCCAGAGGCCCATTAGAGGTCGGCACGGCGGCGCTGACCAGTATCGTATTGTCGCGACCCGCTCCAAGGCTGTACTCC
>CAZFNT010000108.1:0-2309 GCA_964520315.1 uncultured Gemmatimonadota bacterium | reverse complement strand
ACGTCTCGAGCTTCCTTGGTGATTATATTGATGACGCCTTGGAAAGCGTTTCCGCCATACATCGAGGATTGAGGTCCAGGCATCACTTCAATGCGCGAGATCAGGTCGAGAGGGAACACAGTCAAGTCGATCCAGATGCCCCCGTCGCGCACATCGTTGATCTGCACGCCATCGACGAGCCACAGGAGACGCTCGTTGATCGGCGAACCGCCCAGCAAGCCACGGATCGAGGTGTTGGTGAAGCCCCAGAGCCAGGTTCGAACCTGAAGACCCGGAACGCGGCGCAAGATCTGGTCCAGGCTTTGAGCGCCACTGTGGCGGATTGTCTCTTCCGAGATCACGTAGACCTTGGCCGCGGCCTGGCTGGCCTCTTGGGCTCGCCGTGACGACGTATAGACGACATCCATCAGCTCTTCGATCGATAGATCGAAGAGGTCCTGGTTGGGGTTCTGAGCCCAATCCGCGCGCGCGGTGCCGCAGAGCGCAGTCAGAATCGCCAGGCCGATCCATGCCGATCGACTCATCGTTTTCCCTCCGTCTTCCTCCGTCATTCCAGCAGCTTTCTGGCCAGCCTGAGCAGCCGAGAGCTGATCTGCAGTCTGGCGTGGCGCTCGCTCCGCCGGTTGATGTCGAAGCGCATCCGGCCCTTCTCCGAGAAGAGGCCGATGATGCCGCCCTGATCAGTGAAGCCCTCGCGACTGCTCACCGTGAGCACGGGGCTGTCCCCCACGGCCGCCAGGACTTCCAGCGCCGAGATCGGGGTCGCTTCGCCTACATAGAGAATGTGGCACGAGGTCAACTGATCCGGTGAATCGATGACGGTGAGGCTGAAGGCGCGAGATCGCGGGCGCTCGGATTCGAGCGCGAGAGCCAGAACCTCGCTCAGTCGTTCATCGCCGAGAACACCGATGACCGTCGCCGCCTCCGGGTTGCCCCGAGCGCCATCGGGCCAGGTTACGAAGCCGGCGAAATTGAGCAGGAAGGCGCCCCTGACCTCGATCTCGGTCGGGGGGCTCGGGCGCGCGCGAGCTGCCGCGGGCCGCACCCCGCCGGTGGTGCGCAGCCCGAGCAGGCAGAGCAAAACCGCCCGAGCGATCCAGGACTTCGACACTGGCACTTCGTCAGCCTTTTCGAATCACGGGGGGAGGGCGCCACGGCTCCTCGTTCGCGGCGATCGGCATCCATGGCATCCATGGCATCCTAGCATCCACGCGTCCGATTACCCATCCACCGGTCCCGCCCAGTCACGGAATCCCCAATGAACCGACAACGCATCGCTCCTCTCGCTCTCGCCGCCGCCCTCCCGCTCCTGCTCACCACCTGAGCCTCGGTCCAAGAGATGGTGCGCAGCTCGGGGCTGATGCCCACGGTCGAGATGGCCGGCGTCGGGCTCGATCGCTTCGACTTCGATTCGGTCGACATGCGCTTCGACCTGGCGATCGACAACCCGAACGGGGTGGCGATCGACCTGGCGTGGTTCGCTCCAAGAGCCCGTCCGACACGAAGGCTGTGGACCCAAGTGGACCTTCCCGGGTTGCGTCGTCGCAATGGAGAACTCGAGGGGGTGAGGCCCGCTGGACAGCGGCGTCCGCGAAATCAGCGCGCCAGCGGAAGCCAGATTGGCGATGCCGGACGCGCAAGACCCGTTCCGCCAACAAGGCCAGAGATTCCCAGCAACTTCACAGAATTGACCCCCTGCCGTAGCGAGTGGCATGACAAGCCGACGCAGCGGACGCGCTTCGCGCGCCGCTGATCGCCAAGGGGTTCGAGTCTCGCAGCTGAACGGGAGTGCGTTGAACGGGAGCACGTTCGAGGACTAGATTGCTTTCGGAACAGACCACGATACGGCCAACTGCTCTCAAGAGATTGTCGTTACAACTGAGTACCTTGCTCTCAAGCTACAGGAACTTCGCCTTGCTCATCGATTACCTCAGTTTCTCAGGCACAGCTTAAACTGCTGTCCGGAATCTGGGGTCCACTATAGTAGAGGAGGAGCAGCCGAGTAGCGTGACGCGAGTGCGAAATCGCGTCGTCTCTCGTACGCACGGGGGAAATGCCCCAGTCGGAGCGCGGATTGTTAGGCACAGCTCGTTGTCAAACAATGAGTTGCACCGCTCGCTCCGCCTGGTCCCGAACTTGCGTTTCCGGGTCTCGTGCCTGACGTCAAATCCCGTCCGGCCGGCTTCTCCCCCTATCTACCCGGAGTCCCACGTGCACCGCTCGATCCACATCGCGGCACTTTCCGCATCTCTGGCCCTCACCGCCACCGCCACCGCCCACGCCGAATCGATCCGCCTCAACATCGGCAC
>CAZFNT010000107.1:0-10187 GCA_964520315.1 uncultured Gemmatimonadota bacterium | reverse complement strand
CTGGGCATCGTGGCGCCACCGAGGGGTCAGGAAGTGCTCCAGGCGAGTTGTGTCTACGATCCAGCGATGGAGAAGATAGTCGAGAATCCTCGGAGGGGCGGGTGCGATCGACCTGTATCCGAGCCTCCACGCCGCCTGGGTAATGAGGCGCATGCTGCGGCGATCGATCGGAATGAGCCGCGCACCGGTACGATCGGCCACATCGCGCAGGGTCAGCTCTCCCGGCGCGGCCATGTTGAGAGGCCCGTCGAAGTCTCGCGCGATCGCCTCTACGAGAATCGCGGCCAAGTCGTGCACATCGATGAGCTGGAAGGGAGCCGCTTCCGGGCGAGGATCCGCGATCCGTGGCCTGCTGAGCAGCGCCCAGAGATAGTTGTCCATTCCCGGCCCGACGACGGCTGTTGGGCGGGCGACGAAGAGGCGCAACCCGGGATGCTCCCCTCGCAGAGAGGCGATCCGCGATTCCACGAGTGCCTTGTGTCGCGGGTAGCTGAAAGAACGGAGCGCCCGCAGTGGAGCTTTCTCCGTAAGAAGAGGCGGGTTGTCGGCGAATGCGCCGTATGCCGTCGCACTCGAGAGCACAGTGATGTGGTCGACCCCGGCCGACACGGCCTCGTCCAACACGTGCCGCGTCCCCCCGACATTGATCCTCTCCATCTTCCTTTCGTTGCGCATCGGCTCGACCTGAAAGGCGAGATGCGCCAAGTGGTCGATCCGGTCGGCGCGAAGGAAGGGAGCCAGGGGGGCAGCCATTTCCCAATCGACGTGCCGATCGAGGGAGCGGCCGGTCGGTGGTCCATATCTGTCGAGGCCAACGACGTACGAAGAGGGATATCCGCGTCGGAAAGCGCTGACCAACGCTCGTCCGATGAAGCCTGAGGATCCGGTGATCGCAATGCGCATGAGGGTGGGTTTCGGGTTGATTGGCGGAGGGTTCCCACGACGGCTCGTCTCTGCAAGACTCTCGCCTCACTCGAACCCGCGATCCACTCAAAAAGAAACCGCCCCAAAATGAGCGAATCGATCCTCGTCGTCTCGCATCTGCGCAAAGCATACGGATCCACGATAGCGGTCGACGGCATCTGCTTCTCGGTCGGGCGAGGTGAGATCGTCGGGCTGCTCGGACCGAACGGCGCCGGCAAGACCACCACGATCTCGATGATCTGTGGCCTGACAGCGCCCACCGACGGGCGAGTGACCGTTTCGGGCCACGACATTGCAGCCGAACCGGTCGCGGCGAAATCGCATATCGGACTCGTCCCGCAAGACATCGCGCTCTATGAGGAGCTCTCCGCCACCGCGAATCTGCGCTTTTGGGGTTCGCTCCAGGGCATGAGCGGGCAACCCTTGAGATCGCGCGTCGCCGAACTCTTGGAAAGGGTAGATCTAGCGGGGCGGGCGAAAGAACCGGTGCAGCGGTTCTCAGGAGGAATGAAACGCCGTCTCAACCTCGCGGTAGGCCTGATCTCGCATCCCCGGCTACTGCTGCTAGACGAGCCGACTGTCGGGATCGACCCGCAAGCACGCATCGCCATTCTCGATATCGTGCGCGAGGAGGCCCGCGCGGGAACAGCGGTGCTCTACACCACACATCTGCTCGACGAAGCGGAGCGCCTCTGCGACCGAATTCTTATCGCAGACCAAGGTACGATTCACGCCGAGGGTAGCCCCGAATCGTTGGTTGCGATGTTGGGCGAAGGCAAGGTGGTGACAATTCGGGGGCCATTCGAACAGGGTGCGATCGATCCGCTCTTGGCGGCGACGGATGGTCTGGGGATCATCTCTTCTCAGCCGGGCAGAGTGTTGCTCTCTATCGAAGACGGAGCGGTTCCGGCACTTTTCGAGCTGCTCTCTCGCGACGATGTTTCTGTGGGCGATATATCGGTGCGCGAGCCGGACCTCGAGAGTGTCTTTATCAAGCTCACGGGGAGGGATCTCCGTGATTGACCAGTCGCGTCCGATAGCACCTATCACAGGTTTGGCCGCAATTCGCCGACTCGTAGTCAAAGACCTGCTCCGGCGCTACCACGCACCTCTGGAGACACTGCTGAGCCTTGCGCTTCCGCTCGGGCTCACAGCCGTGATCGGCCTCGCCTTCGGGGGCAACAATGATGGAAGCGTCGCGCTCCCACCCATCGGCGTTGCCGTTTTGGATCGAGACGATTCGTTCCTGAGCGGGCTCATGGCGGGCGCGCTCGGCGGGATCGACGGAGAGAACGCGCCGATCACCTTCGATGTTCGAGCCGTCGGATCGGAGGACGAGGCCTGGCGCGGAATGCGCAACGGCAAGATCTCCGCAATGCTGGAGATCCCGGCGGGAATGTCCGACTCTCTCTTCGGTGGCGGCACCGTCGATTTCCGTCTGGTGCGCAATCCTTCCGAACGGATACTGCCCGAAATCGTGGAGCAAGTCATCGGCGTCGGAGTGGTGCTGCTCTCGGAAGCGACGACACATCTCGCCGGGCCGTTGAGCCGCATGCAGACTATGGGTGACTCGCTCGATGCGTGGCCGGACGAGCTGGCGGTTGCATCGATCTCGGCGGCATGGAGCGAAGAGCTGAGACGATTCGAGCGGTGGGTATTCCCTCCGATCGTGACCCTAGGTGTCTCGTCGGCCGAAGACGAGGCGGAGGTTTCCGAAACCGGTCCTTCGATCGACGTATTCGCGTACATATTGCCCGGGATCGCTTTCTTGGGCTTGCTCTTCCTGGCGGCCGCCGGGCACAGGGATCTCTTCACCGAGCGCTCATTGGGAACCTTCCATCGAGTGGCGGCCACTCCCGCCGGTGTCGAGGCGCTCCTGGCGAGCAAGTTCGCGTCGGCCTCCGCGATCGCCGCGGTTGGGCTGCTCTTGCTCCTCGGTTCGGGCGCCCTCATCTTCGGCAGCCGCTGGGGCGACCCCAGGGGACTGGCACTGATGGTCTTTTCCGGATCGATCGCCGCTTCGGGAGTCGTTGGGCTTCTCTACGGCGGGGCGCGCACGGAAAGGCAGGCCGAGACACTTGCACCGATTCTCATTCTCTCGGTGTCGTTCGTCGGCGGCTCGATGATCCCGCTGAGCGGGTTGCCCGCCTTCGCTCGAGCTGTCGCGCCATTCACACCAAACTACTGGTTGATTGACGGGCTTCGATCACTCGCCAGCGGTGAGGCGAATTGGATCGACGTACTGAAACACGCCGGTGTACTCACCGGATTCGGGCTGGGAGGAATGACCATCGGGCTTGGACTCGTGCGAAGGCGTCTCAGGAGCTACGCATGAGCCTGAAATCTACCCTCCGGCTCGCGGCTCAGGAGATCCGACTCGTTGTGGCTGATCGGGGGTCGGTCGTGTGGCTGGTGTTGATGCCCTTGATCTTCACCTTCTTCTTCGGCAGCGCCAACTCGCCACCGAGTGGAGAGCCGGCCAAGATCGCTTTGACCCTCGTCGACGAGTCTGGCGGACCGGCCTCGCAAGCGTTCGCCACGGTCTTGGAAAAGGAGGAAGAGCTCAACCTGAAGGTCATGACACGCGCTGAGCGAGACACGACCTCGGCGGCTTTGTACAGAGAGATCGTGATCCCGGCGGAGTTCGACTCGCTGGTGGCCGCGGGCGAACAGGTTTCGCTGAGCCAGCGCAACTCGGAAGGCTCTAACGACGAGGCCGATGCAGCGGCCGGTGCACTTCTGGCAAAGGGGATTGCCCGCTTCATCGGAGGCCTGATCGGCGCCGACGCCGCCGGCGCCTCGCTCGGATCGGCAGCAGAATCAGCCGAAGGCTCACGGGTTTTCGCGGCGGCTTTCAGGGCGTCGATCGAGCGACCCGAACATGTTCGGCTCGATGTGCACGTTCCATCGCAGTGGAAACCGCTCGGATCGGGTTTCGCAGCCACTGCCCCCGGCATGCTGGTGATGTTCGTCCTCATGAACGTCACGATCATCGGCGGCGTGCAGCTCGCGACCGATCGACGAAAAGGGCGGCTGCGGCGATTGGGCGCACTTCCGATTCGCCCCATCGAGCTCTTGGCGGGGCGGGTCCTGGGCTCAGTCGGAATCGGAGCGATCCAGGTGGCCTTGCTCGTTGTGGCCGGTCAGACGCTCTTCGGCGTGAACTACGGTGCGAGCCTACTCGGCGTGGCGATTGTGGCCCTCTCCCTGTCCGCTTGGGCCGCCGGGCTCGGGCTCCTGGCCGGCTCGATTCTGCGAACCGACGGCCAGGTGTCGGGTGCGACCGTGCTTGCCGTCAACGTCATGTCGGCCCTGTCGGGTTGCTGGTGGCCGATCGAAGTAATGCCGCGTTGGCTTCAAAGCGCCAGTCTGATTCTCCCTTCACGTTGGGCGATGGATGCACTATTGGCACTCACCGCGTTCGGGGAAGGATGGACCGCTTCGTTGCCCGCGGCTGCCGTGATCTCCGCATTTGCGGTGGTCACAGTGCTGGCCGGCGCGAGGGCTCTTTTTCGCTTTCAGTGATCCCGCGCAAGACTCTCCGGTGATTCCGGCGCTTTCGGCACGACCACGACCCCCATCTCAGATCGAACCTCGCCTCCCCGTAGCTCATGCTCGGCGCCGCCGATCGTCGCCCCCTCCTCGACCGTGACGTTCTTATCGAGAATCGCCGAGCGGATCGTTGCTCCCGCACCCACCACCACATTGTCCATCAGAATGGAATCCTCGATCACCGCTCCGGTCTCTACTCTCACATTCCTTCCGACCACTGAGGTCGAGATCGTCCCACCCGCGACGATCGTGCCCGACCCAACGATCGATTGTACCGCCAGGCCCCGCATATCCGGATGGTCGAAAACGAACTTGGCGGGTGGGTCCTTGAAGCTAGCGGTCTGGATCGGCCAGTCCCAGTTGTAGAGGTTGAGCGCGGGGCGCACACGGCGCAGGTCCATGTTCGCCTCGTAGTAGCTGTCGATCGTTCCGACATCTCTCCAGTAGATCGATCCTTTCTTCGATTCCCCGGGAATCCGATTGTTGTGGAAATCGTACGCGAAGATCCGCTCCATTTGGAAGAGCTTGGGGAAGATCGACTTGCCGAAATCGTGTTCCGACTCAGCGGAATCTGCGTCCAGTGAGAGCACGTCGATCAGCAGATCCGGATCGAAGAGGTAATTGCCCATGCTGGCGAGCGCGTAACCGGGCCGGCCAGGGATCTCGCGCGGCTTCTTCAGCTTCTCTTCGAATCCGGTGACCCTCCATTCGTCATCGACCTCGATGATGCCGAAGCTCTCGGATTCGGAGGCCGGCACTGGGAGGCAAGCGACAGTGCATCGGGACTTGCGCCCCTTGTGAAACGAGATCATCTGGCGAATGTCCATCTTGTAGATGTGATCGGCCCCGAAAACGACGACCAGGCTCGGCCGGTAGTCCGCGATCAGGTTGAGATTCTGGTAGATCGCATCGGCGTTTCCCTGGTACCAGGAGTGGCCCGTCTGCATCTGGGCCGGCACCGGTGTAATGAACACATCGCGCCCCATCTGCCCCACCCAGGCGCGCTGCAGGTGTTCGAGCAGCGATTGAGCCTTGTATTGGGTCAGCACGAAGGTCGCGTGGATGCCTGAGTTGACCAGATTCGAAAGGACAAAATCGACAATGCGATAGCGTGCTCCAAAGGGAACCGCCGGCTTGCTCCTGCGCTGGGTGAGCGGTTCGAGCCGCTGGCCTCGCCCTCCGGCAAGCACCAAAGCGAGTGGTGGCCGTCGTGCGATCGAAGCGGTGGTCTTCACTTGAGGGGCTCCTGTTTCGCGGGGATCCGCCGTCCTGGCGGAGATACTACCCCGCAAGACAGACCTTGGCTCCCCCCCCTCGGCGAGCTCGCCGATGGCCGCTATCGTGCACAGAACGACGGCCGCACCGTTCGAATTGAGTGGCGAGCTACCCCGAATACCCCAACGCATCGAGCGCCCGCTCGACCTCGGGAGGCAAAAGCGCTCGATCGATTCCCTCGAGGCCCATTCGCTCTCGGAGCGCCGCACTCTCCGTGTGGTACTGCGCTCTCAGCGCACGAGCCGTCTCGATCGCATCGGGATGGGTTGCCGCGATGGAGACCTGCTCCGCCGAGTCGCGCTCCATATCGTAGAGACGCTCGCTTCCCGAGGCCGCCCTCTGAATGTACTTCAATCCGTCGAACACGATCGCGATACCGTCCTCGAAGTACAGTGCTCCATGACTCACGATCGGCGAGTCCGGAGCCGATTCGCCGCGACATCGGTCCGCGAGAGATGGCGCCAACATGCCGCCATCGGAGACGTCGATACCCACGATGTCCAGGATTGTCGGCATCACACTCCGCGTCGAAACCGGCGCCTCCGCACGGAGCGCCGATCCGTTGCCCGGCAGCTTGATCATCAAGGGCACACGAACGACCTCATCGTAGAAGGAGTGCCCGTGCTCGAAGCCATCGTGCTCCCAGAACTCCTCCCCGTGGTCGCTGGTGAAGACGATCAGAGCATCGTCGTATATGCCCCGCGCCCTGAGATCATCGAGTAGCCGGCCGACTTGCTGGTCGACGAAACGCACTTCGGCTTCGTAGAGCGAGCGGATTCGGCCGCGATCGCCGGCCGACAGCTTGTTCCCATGACGAACTGCGTCGACATTCGCAAACAACGTCTTTCCGCCATCGTCCTCTAGGTCGACCGGTAAGAACTCCCTTGGGGGCGCATAGGGCAGATGAGGATCGAAATAGTGCAGCCAGAGAAACGCCGGCGACTCCTCCTCGGATCGAAGCCACGCCATCGCCTGTTCGGTGAGCATCGTTGTTTGGTTGCTCTTCTGTTCATCGCAGATACGAGCAGCGATTTTCGCCCCGATCGAGTGCCCGAGCGCTCCGCTGGGGCTGCTGTAGATCGAGAAGCCCTGATTGAAGCGGAAAGGGCGCTGCAGAAGGGGGTTTCCTTGAAAAGCGGCGGTTCTGTACCCGGCCCGCGACATCAGCTCCGCGAGTGTATCGAACTCCTCCGGAATCTTCGAGTTCAGTGAAAGCGCCCCGTGAACCGACGGTGTCGCACCTGTCATTATCGAAGCCACCGCCGGCTTCGTCCATGCGGCCGGCGAGAAGGCGCGCTCGAAAACCACGCTTTCGCCCGCGAGTTCGTTCCATCGAGGCGTCAGACCAAGGCCGGCGTCGAGGGCATCCGCTCTCAGTGTATCGATCGTAAGCAAGATGACGTGCCGCGGCCGCCCCTCGGGCCAGACACCCGCGAGCGGAGTCTCTACGGCCGCGCCCGCCCGCGCGACAGCCACCACGCCGGGCGCCAGACAAGGAAGCAGAAGCACCACCGGCATCGCAATTCCGGCTCTTAGCCCCCCCCTCGCCCTGTACGTGATCGCGGCCAGGCCGATCGAGAGCACATACCCGGCTCCAATCGCGATTCGATGGATCGTCTCGCTCGCATAACCGAACGTCCACAGCCACCCAACGCTGAGGGTTGCCGACGCGACCAAAGCCCCCAGCAGCGCTTCGTTCTTGTCGATAGGTCGCCTTCTCGCAACCAGCGTGATACATGAGACGAATGTGAATCCAACGGCCAGAGCCAACATTGGCACCAAGCGCTTGAGCGCCTTTCCTCCCAGTGCCGCTTCCGAAGCGCCGACTGCGGGCAGTAGCAGACAAAACGCCACCACCATGGCAGCCGTAGCAGCACGCCACGAGGAGCGATCACCGTATTGGATACCTTCAAGAAGTAGTCCGAGCAACCACAATACACCTATCCCAAACCCGGCTGCTCCGACAGAAAACAACACTACACCGGCAAGGGCATCGACGGCGAAGAGTCCCCGAGACCCAAAGTACAGACTCGCGGCGACGCTCGACATTCCCGCGCATAGAGCCCACGCGGCGGCCGTAGTGATGGTGGATTTCGCTACTCGAGCCATTTCCTCACCGTGTACTCCTTGAAGCCTTCCCCATCGAGGGACCACTCGAGGTCCCATCCGTCATCGGCGTTCTTGCTCCAATAGCCCCCACTGTAGCCGGCCGTCTGTTCATAGATAATGACATCTGGGGCAAGGGGAACAGGGAGCGACATGCGCAGCCCCTCGGTCTGGATCGTCTCGACCGCTACCATCAGCCTCTTGTCACCGTTGTCGGCGAGCAGCCAGGTTTTCTTTGGAACGAGCTTGAATTGCTCCCAGTCGAACTGCCATCGTGTGTGCAACACTTGATAGTGTAACTTCAAGAAATCGGTTCTCTCGCCTTGGAATTCAACGCTCAAGATTCCCGCGGGGTGGAGCATGAAGTCCCCGACTTCCAGCGAGAACTCGCTCTCTGAAAACTGAAACCAATTCCACATCACATTGATCGGCACCCACTCGCCCCAATTATGATCGTGGTACCCGTTGATTCCATCGAAGGCGTAGGAACGACCATCGATCTCCAAGGTACCGCTCACGCTCGCGGCGGGCATGTAGACCAACCAGCTCATGCGCTCCCAGGGCATGATTCCGACCCATCCACGATCTTTGCTGAACCAGGGCTCCGCGCGGCTGGTGTATGTCAAATCCCACGAGATCAATCCGTTGGCGATCGAGCCATGAATCGCGTAAGTGTCGCGATCGACCGTGCGCACTTCATTGCTACCGATATCAACGTCGGCTTCGTAGTAAGAGCCGTGGAACATCTCGGTCGAAAATGTGTCTGATTCCGCTATGATACCGTCTGGAGTATATGTGATCACACCTACATTCGACATGCCGTTTCCGGAGTGATTCTCCGGATCGACGATCGAGTAAGAGAAGATGGCCTGCACGTCTTGCTCGACATCGTACAGGTTGAAATACCACCACTCGATGTAGTTCTCGTCGTGCTCACCGTTGGCGAAATATCGATAATGATAAGCGTCGTCGCAGGGGCCCGGCAGCTCCAGCGAATCGAGCGCGTGTGCTGGCGACATCGCGCACAGGGCCACGACCGAGACGACTGCGGTCAGTGAGTGAGCCATTCGGTGCTCTCTCTTGCGGGCGGGTTCCGATTGTGCTTCCAAAGGGGGGAATACTAACCCGGATGCACGCCCTGAGAGCGCAGAAACAAGACGGCCCCCCGGATTGGAGGGCCGCATCACCGGCGAGCGGCTGGAAGATGCTACTCAGTCGCCTGAGTGAACTCGAAGAGGCGAAGCGGAGCCGAGGAGCGATCGATCTGCACGAACTCCCAGGCATAGCCCGGAATCGTGATGGCGGGGCGACTCGGAACCGTATTCTCGATCATTGCCAGCGAGAACGGCCGCCCGGCGATGTCGACGGTTTGCGCCCAGGCCAGCTCGATGCCGTGACCGGGTGAAGGAACCAATCCGCTGGAGAGCGCGAGCACCAGATGCTCCGAGAAATCGACCTCGGGAGCCTCGATATCGTCGCGGTGAATCGCGCCCCAAACCCGATTCCAGTCGGCGGTGTTGTCGACGACAACATTCAAGTCGGGCAGAAGTCTGGTCTGGCTGAAGCCACTTTCGAGAGTCGTCGGATTCAGATCGAAGTCGGGGAAGAGCACCGGCATCTCCCAACGATCGGTGACGATCAGGTGGAAGGGATTCTCGGCGACCGGTCGCGCGGAGAGATCGCCCCGCTTGGCGACATGCGCGAAGACAGCGCCGGTAAGCACGTCGACCTGCGTGATCTCGATGTCGCCGGTCCCGCCGAACTGGGTCCCCAGAAAGACGGCGATCACCATCTCGTCTTCCCACTCGATCGCTGGCATCAGAGGCAGGTAGTCGAGTCCCGCCGCGTGCTCGTTCCAGAAAGGCGCGAACTCCGCGTCGCCGGTGAAGACCATGTAGCCGGATTCCACGATCCCGGTCTCCTGGCCCTTGTCGAGTGTCGTGAAAGGAACGTTCAAGAAGTTGGCGGCGACGATTGTGGAACCGGCGGTCGTGGCGCTGACGACCAGGGCCGAAGCTGCGGCGAGGGCGAGACGGAACATTGTGGGTTTCTCCGATTTCTGTGTGGATTGCGATTCGATGTCGCCGCAGATACGCATCAGATGTGCCAACGGCTGGGCACTCGCGTAACACGTTGATATACAATCAGTTCATCCCCAAGGCTCGCACGTGCCCCTCCGGGATCTCGTCGAAATCAGCGAGCCCCGGAACTCATGGGGCCGTCCAAAGGCGCCTCGTTTCGCTAAACACCGTGTAGCTCTGCATGTTAGAGACTCTCGTCGCTTTCGACGAACCGCCGGCCCTGCCCTCGTCGCCAACCGCGATCTTCGG
>CAZFNT010000106.1:0-10285 GCA_964520315.1 uncultured Gemmatimonadota bacterium | reverse complement strand
ATGCATATGCGCCACGCACGATAAGCAGGGGTAAGAATATGAGCAAATGCGGATCACATTTTGATCCCCGCCACAGCCTTGATATCAGGCGGCCCCGATCGTAGCGTGCCCGAGAGGACGGAGCATTGGGCGACTATCAAGCGTCGCCGAGGGGTCGATGACATGACCGGCCCTCAGCTTTTGGACTACGCCGCGTAGTTGCGCGATCGACGCCTTGCCGGCCAATCGAATCCCCTTCTTCATTGGCTGGGTTGAAGGGTTGCCGGCCTTTCAGGCGAGGATGCACCTGGTCTCCTGGCAGGATGGGCTTCCGCTGTTCTTCGGAAAGCTGTAGCGGGAGTACGTGGAGGAGTGGCGGATCCGGCAAGCGGGAGATGCCGTGACACTTTGCTTTGGCCAATTCCGGCCCCCGCCGTCGAGAAGCGAAAAGCACGAGCGCAAGCGACACCGATTAGAGCGCGCCATGCGACGACGAAGCCGCGTTCGAAGACTGGTGCGCGGGGTGGGGCGAGTTGGAGCGCGCATGCTCGCCAGCACTCAGGGCGGGAACTCCGAGGAAGCGGAGCTGCCGGGCATGCCTGGCTCGGAAAGACGGTCGCCTGCCGGTCAGTGCGCAGTCCCCCTGGGGATTCTGCGACTATGTCGAAACATCAGTCCTGGGATCCCTTGCCGATCGAGCTCACGCCACTCGGAGTCCGGCATGTCCGGTTTTGTGCCGGTGCCCGGGAAGAGCAACTCCCTTGCCGCCGCGATCCACCCGGGGCTCGAGCGCCGATGTCGAAATGTCAGAGGCGAGCGCCCCCGTTCTCTTCCGCCTCGAGCCACCAAGGCTTCGGCACAGCAGCGCGCGCCGACCAGGGCAGCCGCCCGGTCTTCTCGCCAGGAAAGAGAAAGCGGAGCACCCCGGGTAACCTCGCCGCCCAGTCCCGCTCGGTGTGCTCGGCCAGGGCCGCTTCGACATAGCGCAGATCGGAATCGAGCACCATTCCGCCGGCGACCAGTAGATCGCGCGCCCAGCGGCTCGCGTAGATCATCGGGTCAGGGGTGACCGGCCGACTCCCGTGCCCCCCCTCGCGCGTGCCCATGTCGATCCAGAGCCGAACCCCTCGACGCGGCGTCGCGAAGGCCATTCGATCGAGAATCTCGCCCTCGGCCCACCACAGGCTGGGCGAAATCGCCGCGATCCGACCGAAGGCGTCGCCATGGTCGAGCGCCGCGTGCAGAGAGAGCAGCCCGCCGAGTGAGCTGCCGAGGATGCCGGTATTCGCGGGCCCCCTCTTCGTTCGGTAGGCGCGATCAATGAAGGGCATCAGCTCTTCGCGCACGAAGGCGAGGTACCTGTCGGCCCCTCCGCCCCCCGTCACCTGATCGACCACCGGCGTGTACTCGTCGGCCCTGGCCTTCGAGTTCTCCACACACACCGCGATGAGCGGAGCGATCTCTCCCTCGCCGATTCCTGCCTCCAGCGCCTCGTCGAGCCCCCACTCGACGCCGAGGAAAGCCGTCGCCCGATCCATCATGTTCTGCCCATCCTGGCAGTAGACGACCGGGTATCGCTGCCCCCTCTCGTCCTCGTAACTCGGTGGCAGATAGACCAGCACATCGCGGCTGAGCCCGGTGATCGCCGAAGGGAAGTCGAGGTGCGCCCGCACATCGCCGGCGATCGTCGATCGGGGACGCGGCTCACGGCGTTTTTCGGGCGGTGCAGCCGTTGCGCCGGCGTCGGTGCACGCGCTCATCCCGTGTTGTGGTCTCACGCTTGGTTTCGGTGGAAGGCTCGTGGGGTCGGCGAGTAGACGCCGCCCAATAGGTGAACTACTGATCTATGAGGAGTTGAGTCGCCGCGAAGCGGTCCGCTCCGATTCCTAGCTCACGGGTTGCTTCGACAATCCATGAGATTACTCGGCAAAACTCCCGCCGGAAAGAAGCAGAACATGACACGGCCGCTCCGTCAGGGCCAGCGGAGATCGGCCTCTCTCCCCCCCCCGGGGAAGGTGACCAGGACGAAGAGCGATGCGTCTCGTATCGGCAAGACAAGCTGCGGCGCCCCCATCGATTGGCGAAATCCGCGCGACATTGGGGATCCTGGCGAGGCAAGTGCTGCGGGCCGGCCTCGGACTGGCGGAGCTGAAGGGGTTACTCGCCCGCACCTTGGCCCGCGAAGCGAGCGAAATGGGGATGAGCACCACCGACGTCTCGCAGCGCCTCGGCATCACCGTTCGCCGCGTCTTCGACCTCAAGCGAGAGGCGAAGATGGATGATGAGATCGGTTCTAGTGCCATGTCGATCGCATCGGCTTATATGGACATTCGCAATTTTTGTGGGGACCGGGGGAGGACCTTTCAGGAGATTCTCGAGTGTGCGCGAGCGCACGCTTGGCGCCACGGGGTGACCCGTCGAAGCCTCGAAGTCCTCCTCCAAGCGATGCTGGAGTCCGATCCTCCGATGCTGGTGCGATCGCGGGAATGCGGCGAACCTTTGTTCCGTGCAGGTGCCTCTCGGACGCGATTCGCGGAGGATCCGCACCAGACCCTGGCTGCGCGCTATCTGACCTTGATGCGGGCCAGCGCGGTCAACGATCTGCTGCCCGAGCAGCGGCGCTACGTCACCTCGCTCTACATGCCGATCGAGCCCGCGGCCCTTCCGCGGCTGGTCGAGGCGATGACGACGAGCGTCGTGCCCGGCGTTCGCCATTCGCTCGAAGGGTTGGGGCTGACGCCCGGTGAAGAGACGGTGCATGTGGTGGTCTACTGCGCGCCGGTGCCGCGGGCGGGGGTGGAGTAGAGGGGGCGCGTCTCGACGGGCGCACCGTAGCTTCGTCAAGGCACCAATTCGGTCTCCACGACGTTGCTGACCCTGCCGTCTTGCGCGCTCTGCAGCCAGACCGGCAAGGTGTTGGCTGTTCCCGGCACCGTTCCGATCCATGTTAGGGCACCATCCTGGTCGGCGTCGAGGGGAGGTGCGGCGAGTACGGGGGAGGCGAGCCCCAGGGTCACGTCAAGCTGAGGAACATAGGTCGATCCCGGGCCGGCCAGACTGTAGATGAGATAGGTCGCCAGATTCGGTGCTCCGCGTTCGACCGCGAAGCTCCCTTGCTGCCCACCAACGAGCGGATCGGGGATGATCTCCAACTCGTACGGCGCCCCGACTAGTTGGTCGATCACCTGCGTGACGTGCCGGGGGTCGTACTCTCGCGACCAGTACCTCACGACACCATTGGCATCGATCACGTAGTCCTGGGGATAAGGCGCAAGCGGGTCGGGCACGCGGTAGGTGCTGTACTGGGATCCCGCGGGATCTTCCAGGCCGATGAAGCGCATGCCAAAGGTGTTTTGGAATTCGAGTGAGTAGTCCATCTCTCTCGTGATCTCGAAAATCACGACGTCAGTGGTGTCGTAGTCGGAGAAGATCGCGCCATCTGTCGCTGCAGCCTGCAGCGGACAGATGGGTCACCAGTTGGCCCCGAACTCCAGATAGACAACACGGCCTCGATAATCCGAGAGCGTGTGAGTGTTGCCGTCGGTGCCGCTGAGTGTGAAATCCGGCGCTGTCGATCCGATCGCCGGGAACAATGTGCTGTTCTTGAATGTGGGCTGGTCGACCGTAGATTCATCCGGATCATCGCTGAAGTACCGGATTTCCCCGTTCACTTCGGCTGAACCGGTTGCGGTCACCGTCACTTCCTGGAACGAGCCTGGGGCGACCGAGAAGCTGTTCGGCGTTGCCGAAAAGCCTGACGGTGTCGACATCGCCAGTACATTGAGCGTTCCGCCGCCGTTGTTGAGCACCGTCACGACTGTGTCGCGCGAATCCGCGACCGATCCGAAATCGAGTTGAGGCGGATGCACGTCGATATCAGATAACGCGTCGGTACCTGGTGAGTACACCAACATCCCCTCCCAATCCGCGACGACGAACACCGTGTCGCCCGAGCTCGTCACTCCGGCTCCCGCCCCCATGGCCCAAATCGGCGTACCTTCCCAAGCGCTGAGCCGGATATCGCTCGGGTTACCGACATCGTACGTTTCGAGCCTTGTATAGGCGCCGACGGCGAGGGTGTTGCCGACCAACCCCATAGAGAAGGCATTGCCCTTCGTCGGCTCGATGTCGAGAAGCGATGGAGCTGTAGGGTTGGAGATGTCGACCGATGCGATTCCTTCCGCCGCGAGCGAGAGGTAGGCGGTGCTTCCGTCGACTTCGATGTCGTTGGCGAGACCCGGTAGGTCGAGCGTGGCGATCTCGATCGGCGCAGTCGAGATGTCGATCACCGAGAGCCCGAAGCGACCGTTCGCCACGAATAGATGGCTTCCTTGAGCCGCGACATTCCACGCCGCTGCGTTCTGGAGAGTGACGATGGAATCGAAACTGAGACCGGGGCCGATCGTAAGAACGTACAGCCCCTCCTGATGCGCGGCGGCGTAAAGGCGACCGCCGACCCGCGCGCCGCCTTCGAATGCGACCTCCGGGTCGGTTGGGTTGTACGAATCGATCGAGCTGGGAATACCGGCGGATATGTCGAGCATCTCGACACCGCGGAAATGCTGAAAACTGAAAAGAGTGTCGCCGAAGATCTCGGTGCGCCACGACGCCGGGCCGCCGGCATCGACTCGGATCGGAGCGCTCGGATCTGATATGTCGTAGGTTTCCAGCCCCTGCGCGGCTCCAACGGATGCGTAGGCGTAGTCGCCCTTGACCGTGAACGACATCATATGCGCGAACTGAATGCCGTTCGAGCCCAGTAGACGGATTCCGTCAATACCGGTGTCGATCGTCGGCGCAGCAGACAGCGGCATTTCGATCACTCTGGGACCGAGCGCACACTCGCAACCCACGCCGACTCCGCCGATTAGTCCGCAATCCACGGCGTCCAAGAGCGGGGAGCAGAACTTCAGCGCCACCGAGTCCTGACAGAAAGCTGGATCGATCGAGAGGTTGCCGTCGCTGCCGGTGGGATCGACGAGGAAACCGCCGTACTGCGTTCCCTCGTTGCCGAAGACATCACAACACTCGAAGCTCGCCGAAACCAAGGGATGGGCGCTGTAGAAGCCGCTCTCACCTTGGTTGAATGCAACGATGTTACGTGCGAAGACAGGCGACGCGATTCCATCGAGATAGAAACCACCGCCCAACGAAAGCGTCGTGTTTCCAGCGATCGTGTTCTCTTCTACGAGGGGCGAAGAATCGTCGATGAAGAACGCGCCACCGTGCCCATCAGCCGAGTTGTCGGTCAACACATTGAGCCGGAATTCGCCTGAACTCGAGCTCGTGTAAGAAACAACGCCGCCATCGTCCGTTGCGTAATTGCCGGAGAAGACGTTGTTCTCGACTACCGGGTCGGCATCGACGAAGTAGAGCGCGCCGCCGTCGGTCGCGTAGCAGTTGTCGAAGATGTTGTTCGAGATCTCGCCACCTGAAGTCTGCAGCGCGATGGCGCCTCCGTTCCAGGCGGAGCCACACTCGAAGAAAGCGTTATTGCGGATGATCGGGTCGGAAGACAGTCCCAGGATCGCTCCACCGATGCCGCAGCAGGCGTAGCTGCCGTCGAAGAGATTCGACTCGATGAGCGGGGCGGAACCGGCGCTGATCGAGATCGAGCCTGCCTGGCCTCCGTAGGCATCGAGCAGAATGTTGTCGCGGATTGTCGGTGTTCCCCCCTCGATCCAAATCGCGGCGCCGTCGTACTGATCGCCGCCGGTGATCGTGAACCCCTCGATCGAAGTCCCGCCATCGCACCCGCTGGCGCTGATGCCGCGCGTGAAGAGGCTGTCGTCGGCGACGTTGATCGTTGTCGAGGGCGCTCCGTCCGTGGAGATTAGAGCGACGCCGCTCTTCATCTCGACTCCAACCCATAGTCCGTAGACGTCCTGGATGAGATAGGTATAGGTGCCCGCGGTTACGGAGACAGTGTCGCCGCTCGAAGCGGCATTCATGGCATCCGGAATGGTCGGCGCATCGCCCGTGCCGTCCGCGTGGACCAGCCAGGTTGCGGCTTGCGGCTGGCCGGTCAACGCGAGGATCGAGATCAGGGCGGGGGCGAGACGAGGCGAGAGAAGAGCCGAAATGGGCGTCGAGGTCGAGCGCCTCCAGTGAAGGTGGGAGAGGAGGTGTCGGATGGGTCGGGACGGATGCGGATGCGGCATGCACCGTGCCAACGAGACAAGGTGGGTTGAAAGCGGTTGCAGCACAAGTGTTTGGCCGGCCCTACGGTCTGCGGTGGCCGAGTTCGGCTCGACGAAGTCGTCGAGTAGGTTCCAAAATCGCGGAAAATGACCCAAGGGCAGCTCGAGGGTGAGTGGCGAGAAGAGGATCGGTGGGTCGTCACGCGCGCCCATGATGGCATGCGAGGTGACACGCTTATTCATTTCCAGGCCCTTACTGATCTGGTCCCCGATACAGAGGGGACCGAGGCCCTGGTGAGAGTGTTGGAGGATTGAGTAGACGTCGCGCAAGGCCCTTTCCTGCCCTTTCCTCCTCGCTACTGGTTGATTCTCACGGCAACCAGCCACCGTTCCCCGGCCCCCTGTACGCCCCCAAGTCGGATCGAACGCCGTTCGGATGCCAATCCGGCCAGCGGGGGTGCGAATCGGAGATGCCGCCTTCGATCGTGGGATCACCGGTGTCGATGCAAGGTGAGCCGGGGCGCATGACAGATAACTCAGGCGATCGCCGCGCCGGCCGGTCGCAACAGGATTGCCGCCGCGCCGTAGGCCAGCAGCGCACAGAACGCAAAGGTCGTCAGCCCGAAGGGGATCAGGGTGAAGAAGATCAGGGCCATGACGAACAAGGTCCCGATCGCGTCCGCTAACAGATTGCGCCCGACCAGCTCGCGTCCGGCCACCGCCAGTCCGAGAGGGAAGAACACTCCCATCAGGATTCCACCCGGCAGGAGGCTCACCGCAGCGTACAGCTCGCGAATCCACCAGCGGCCGTCGGCGAAGGGGATCCACTTCAGCGCCACGAGGTGGATCGCCAGCAGTAGCACTGTGCCGCCGACTCTGGGGCCGGTCTCTAGCCAGCGTCCCGGCAGGCGATGGGCGAGCGCGCTCCCGATCGCTCCGTAGACCAGGAAGTAGAGGAACAAGCGAACCATCGTGTGGACTTGGTCGGTGAAGTAGCCCCGGTACGCATGAATGGTCGCCAATTGCAGGCCGGTGTGGGCGATGCCGATGGCGAAGAAGAAGGCGATCGGATTCCAGCCTGTGCCGCTCGCCGCGCGCCGGCGCAGAAACCACAACGCCGCGGCGCAGATCGCCATTACTCCTCCCGCCATGGCGGCGAGCTGCCGGCGAATATTGACCTCCAGCATTCCCCAGCTGAAGAAGGGGGTGTCGTCGCTCAGCCGGTAGTCGGTCCACGCCGCGATGCCTCGGAACGATCTGTCCACTTCATCCCCGAGCGTCTCGATCTTCGACTCGAGACAGCCTGCTTTCCGGCAGGCGAGGATTTGGATGTGCCCGGTTCCAGGATCGTGGTAGGACCAATAAGGGACCCCGAGCTCTTCGAGGGCCATGATGATTTGCGCCGGAAGGTATCGGTGCGGGCGGGTTACCACGTTGGCCAGGCCGACGAATAGGAATCCGTCGTCCGCGAGCCGATCCAGGTAGGTGGCGATCGCTTCACGAGTATAGAGATAGCGTGGTCGGACTGCGGCGGAGAACCCCTGCGTTCCGGCCCATCTCGCCGATTCGATGAGGATCGCGTCGAGACCCCCGGAATGCATCTCGGCCACCGTGCGGCCGTCGGCCGCTACTGCGTTTACTTGTCGAAAAAGCCCGCCGTTCCACTCGGGGTGGCGATCGCGAAGCAGCCTCACGACGGTGGGATCGATCTCCACGGCCGTGATGCCTTTGTGAGGCGGAGAAGGGAAGGAGTAGAGCCCACGTCCGCCCCCGGCGCCGATCACCAGCACCTCCCCATCGGGCGGCAGCAGAGCGTAGATGCGCTCCCGCAGGTCGTCCTTTGGGCCCCGGAGCGACGCGGGGCCGGTCAGCCACATGAAATGGTAGTTGTAGAACGCCGCGATTCCGGCGCCCACTTCGCTCGCATCGACAAATCGGAGCTGGGACAGGCGACTCCAGCCGTGGAATATCGGCTCGTCGAGCCGGTCGTAGAGCGGCTGAAGACGGGATGAGATGGCCTTGCCGCGGGTGCCGAGTCTGGGCGCCAGAAAGTCGTAGCGTCTGGTCGGATTCTCTTCTGTCTTCCGAAGGCGCTCGAGCCGCCAATCGAGGTCCAAGGTCGGCGCCGACCAGAGCACGCCCGCCAGAACCAGGATTCCCGTCTTGGGCAAGAGCATCAGAGAGAGCCCGGTGGCGACCAGGATCACGTTTGCGCCCGTCGGTCCTACCAACAGATCGAACCCTAGATAGCCGGCCACCAGCCCGAGAAGGTGCACGGCCCAGCCCCGCCCCACCCAACGCGCGCCCGCCCGATGAGCCTGACGCAAGAGCGGTCCCAGCGCCAGGCCGGTGCAGATGAACCAGGCGCCGAGCGTGCCGAGGTGGGCGATCGACGTGAGGGTCAGTCGGGTCGTGTCGTTGGTCATGAAATGCAGGCGCAGGGCGACGACGAAAAACGCGATGAGCGCGAGCCCGGATGCGCGGAGTGGAGCTGAAGACCTCAGGCGTGGAAACCACGATTGACCGGCCGCGGCACCCAGGCCGACACAGGCGAATGCCACCGGGTAGAGGAAGAGCACCAAGGTCCGCATCAAAATGCCCTGGCGACTGAGGGTGACTCCCAGCTGGAGTGCCACCGCCAGGTGGGTCAATGAAAGGGCGAGCCCGATGTGGAAGAGGCTGAGCAAGGCGGAGCTGGGACCGCGGCGTTTGGCTGAGTTGGGCATGAAGGGCCAATCACTATTGAACTGCAGTCTATCGAATTCAGGTCAGTTCCGTCGTTGCCACTTCGGTGCCTCTCGGATCTGCGGCTCGTAGACGCCGAACACCCGCAGATCTTGTCCGGGTCGCCCGGCATCATCAACCACGCGCACGGTCAGAGTGTGACATCCGGTCGATAGCCCGTGCAGGCCGATTCCGCTCTGTTCGAGGAAGGGGCCCGCCTCGGTGGGGAGCCAGGTTCCACCGTCGATGCGGTACCAGGCATCGGCGACCGCTCCCCCTCCGGTCACGGCGGCGGTGAATCGCAGGGATTGGCTCGGCATGTAGCGAGGTCGCGGATCGGCCTCGGGCAGGGTGATTGTCACCACGGGGTCGCCGGCGGGTCCCTCGCCGTTGACCCCCTCGAGAACGTCGACCAGCTTCTGCAGCTCTCCCGGCCAATCGCTCCAGTAGAAGAGGCTGATATCGTCGTGCCCCTCGGCGCGAGCCAGCTGGAAATGCTGGATCAGCTCCCAGGTGGGGCGGTGGTAGCTGAATAGGGGGATGGCGTCCGAGGGCGGCTTTTCCGATGCCCATTCGAGACTGTGGCGGGCGACCCTGGATGTGAACTCCTGCGCACTGTATGGACTGGTCCAGTCCGGGTACTCCCAGTAGACCATCGGCATCAGATTCATACCGACTGACGCCAGTTCTTCGTAGTTCACGCCGGACCACGATTCCATGTAGTAGCCGTAGGGCCAGCCTTCGCTGTTGGTGGTCTTGGCGCTGTGCGGCATTAGAAAGGCGCCGAACTCGACTGCTCTGTCGCTACCTACGATCGCCTTGGTGCCGGCGGCTAAGGCCGTCAGGGTGGCGGCACGGAAATCGAGGTAGTCGACCCAGAGCGGATGGCTGCCGCCGGTCTCGGCGACGGTGGCGATCGGCACGCCGGCGTGGATCAGTTGCCACTGCGCGTCGGCCGCTGCGTCTTGTGGTTGCTCGTCGGCCTGGTAGCGGAGGTAGTCGAGATTGACCCCTTCGATACAGAATTCGTCGACGACACTTCGAACCAGAGCGAGTTCGTGGGCAAGGACCGCCGAGTGGTAGGGAGTGACGAAGCCGGGCTCCCAGCGGTCCGGCTCCATGATGTAGGGCGGGCCCAACGAATAGAGCAGCTGGTCGCTGAGCACCGGCAGCCAGGCGCAGACCTCGAGTCCCTGTCGATGGCAGGCGCCGATCAGCTCATGGAGCATACGATTGCCGTCGGCCTCGAACTCCTCGCCGAGGGAACTGACGAATGGCTCTATGGTCTGAGTTGGTTGAATGAAGTCGGGATCGGGAGTCGGCCGGAAATATAGGTGGCCCGTTTGGGATGTGTCGTCGGGGTCGACCGCGCGCATCTCGAGAAAGACCGCATGGACCCCGGCATCGCGGGCATCCGCGGCAAACGCGGCGACATTAGCGGA
>CAZFNT010000105.1:0-10328 GCA_964520315.1 uncultured Gemmatimonadota bacterium | reverse complement strand
CGGCTCGTCGAGCATCTTCATCTATACAGCCGGCAGCGGAGTCAACGGCTTTACACTCGATCCATCGGTCGGCGAGTTCCTTCTCTCCCATCCCGACATTCAGATGCCGGAACAGGGCAGGATCTACTCGGTCAACGAGCAGAACTACCACTATTGGTACGATCACACCCGTCGTTATGTCGACTGGGCGAAGTCGATCGACAAAGAGACCAAGCGACCCTATTCCTCTCGGTACATTGGGTCGTTGGTTTCCGATTTCCACCGCAATCTGCTCTATGGCGGTATTTTCCTCTATCCGGAAGACAAGAAGGACCCCAAGCGACCTCATGGAAAGCTCCGCCTTCTCTACGAGGCCAATCCTCTGGCTTTCATTGCCGAGCAGGCCGGCGGGGCGGCGTCGACGGGTACCGAACGGATCATGGAGATCGACCCGCTCGATCTTCACCAGCGTGTGCCTCTGATCATTGGCTGCGCGAATAACGTCGCCGACTACGAAGAGTTTGTTGCCGGGAAACGCTGATTCTGAAGCGCGAACCTCTCAACCCTGAGCAGCGGCGCGCGGTCGAGCACGCGAAAGGTCCCCTTCTGGTACTCGCTGGCGCGGGAAGCGGCAAGACTCGTGTCATCACTTCTCGCATCGCGCATCTCGTTCGAGCAAGGGCCGTGGATCCCGAGCGGATCCTGGCGGTCACCTTCACCAACAAGGCCGCGCGGGAGATGCGCGACAGGGTTGAGAAGCTGATCGGATCGGCAGGGTCGAGAGCGACTATTTGCACATTTCACGCGTTTGGATGCCGACTAATTCGAGCGCACGCATCTTCTCTCGGACTCAATGCTCGTTTCAGTATCTACGATCGAGAGGACCAGCTCGCGGTTCTGCGAAGTGCCCTGTCGGCCATCGACGACACTTCTCATGAAGAGGACATGTCACAGTTGCTACTCGGTGCGATAGGCAGGCTCAAGAACCAGGGCTTTGGACCCGCCGAGGCCCGAGCGAACGCCGGCGACGAGACCAGCGAGCGAGTGGCCCTGATCTACTCACGCTACCAGGACCTTCTTCGGAGCAGAAATGCCGTCGATCTGGATGACCTGCTACTACTGTCGCTTCGATTGGTGGCCCGAAACGACGACATCGGAAGGGCGTCGCGGGAGCGCTACGAGCACGTGTTGGTGGACGAATACCAAGACACCAACAGAGTGCAGTATCTGATCGTGCGCGCGCTTACGGAAAGACACCGCAATATATGCGTCGTCGGCGATGACGATCAGGCGATCTACGGCTGGCGCGGGGCCGATGTGCGCAACATCCTCGGCTTTCGTGCCGATTGGGACGACGCCGTCGAAGTGAAGCTGGAGCGCAACTACAGATCGACTACGATGATACTCGCCGCGGCCAACGCCGTGATTGAACGGAACCAGGCGCGGACGCCGAAGAGGCTTCGCGCGGAGACGGTGGGTGGCGAGAAGCTCGATTTCGTCATGGGGGCATCGGCGGTCGAGGAGGCCGAGCGTGTCGTGACCCGCATCGAGCGCAGGAGGCGAGAAGGGGCATCGTGGAACGATTCAGCAATCCTGTACCGTGCCAATCATCTCTCTCGCGCATTCGAAGATGTGTTGCGATCGAGAGCGATTCCGTACCATCTCGTCGGTGGGTATGGGTTCTATGAGCGGCGAGAAGTCCGAGATCTGCTCGCTTACCTTCGACTCCTGGCGAATCCAGACGATCGGGTGAGCTTCGAGCGGATCGTGAATGTGCCGCGCAGAGGGATCGGCCCCTCGATAGTGTCGTCCATTGAGCAACTGAGCAGAAAGCACCGCCTCTCGCTGACGGATGCGATTCAACGGGCGGTTGAAGCGCCGTCCATAAGGCGGGGGGCGCGCGAGAAACTCTATCGCTTTCACGCCATGATCCGTCGTCATCGGGCGTCGTTGCAAGAGGGAGAAGGTGTGGCTCACACGCTACGGCTTCTGATCTCAGAAATCGGATATGAGGCGGCGCTACGCAAGACAGCGGGCTCAGACGATGAAGCCGAGGCGCGCGCCGAGAACGCTCGGGAGCTCGTGCGGGCTCTCGCTGAGTACGAGACACGCTTTTCGAATTCGTCGATCGCGGGATTCCTGGAACGTATCTCTTTGCTCACCGACGCGGACCGGAACGAACCTGGAGGGGCAGGCGTGACGCTCATGACCCTGCACGCGGCGAAGGGGCTCGAGTTCCCTCACGTTGCGCTGGTGGGATTCGAGGATGGGCTGCTGCCCAGCCGCCGCGCGCTCGAAGAGGGAACATCGGCCGAGAGTGAAGAGCGACGCTTGGTCTACGTGGGGATCACTCGAGCGAGAGAATCCCTTCTGATCAGCGCCGCGGCATCGAGGATCTCCATGGGCAGGAAGCTATGCACCGATCTCTCACGTTACATCGACGAGATTCCGCCCGAGCTTTTCTCGATCGCTCCGCGGAACATCGAGGCGCGCCATCGGCGAACCGAAAAGGGTCGTCGGAGCCAGGCGGTGCGGTCCAAGGCGGGCCGCCCATTCAAACGACCTCAGCGCGGAGCGGGACTCGGCGACTCAGGCTCACGTTCAACTGTCAGGCGGGGAGCGGAACGGACGCGCCGGAGAAGCTGACCCCCAGGGCATTCCTCTGGACAGGCGATCGACGTCGCGCCCCTAAGGGTCGGCGAAGAAATAACTCCCCACGTTTGCATCCCATCCTTAAGGGTCGGCGCTCTTGCCCGAAGGCTACTCTTCGAAATTCGGCTCGATCCCTTGCTCGTCTGCGCTGGCCATGATTCTATCGTGCTCCGTCTGGTCGGCGGTCGTCGACTCGTCGATCAGCATGACCGGCACGTCGTCATGAACCTCATAGCGACGCCTGAGTCGGGGGTTGTAGAGGAAGCCCTCCTCGGCGAAATAGAGAAGGGCCCCTTTGTCTTCCGGGCAAGCGAGCATCGAGACGAATTCTGGATCAAGCATGGCGATCTATGTCCTTCGGCCCTTCGGTCGCACGCCGATCGGGGGACCAACGTCTTCATGCGAACACTCTTGGCCCGTCGGCGTCGAGGGCCGAACGGGCCAAGCACACAGACGCGCGCGGTCGAGCGAACACGCATAACTCGTTAGCTGCGAAGCGCCTGTGGCGCGCGACCGCGAGAGACGTGCCGACTAGTTCGCCGCGAAGTCCTTGAGCTTCTTGAGCGGTCGGATCTTGATAGCCGTTGTCGCGGCCTTGGCCGCCACGTCCATGAGCTCACCCGGTTTGAACGGGTTCGGCACGTTCTTGCGCGCTTTGCGAGCAGGCTTCTTCACCTTCACAATCTTGAGCAGTCCGGGGAGCACGAACTCTCCCACCGCACGCTTCTTCATGTGACGTTGGATCAAGATGCTCAGCTCGTCGAGGACGTTCGCGACATCCTTGCGAGCCAAACCGGTGCTCTCGGAAAGCTCGCCGATCATCTGAGTCTTGCTGAAGCGCTCCTGGACCGCTGTGTTCTTTTGGTTACTCAATGAGGTCTCCCTCCGCATGGGATGGTGGTGGATTAGGAATGTCGGGGAATCTTACCTTTGCGCAACCCTCGCGCAAGAGGCTGATTTCACTACTCCTGCCGAATGCATCGACGAGGACACCACGTAGGCTAGTCCAAAACGAAGCGCGATAGGGGTGCTATTTCGTTCGCGATCTCTAGGGGATGTAGTTGTTGTAGAGCTTTGTTCGCCGCATCGGGCCGGCGGAGCACAGCCCGAAGCGAAGAGACTCGATCCAGCCGAGACCGAAGAACCTGCGTTCCCCGAGAGGCATCAAGATGCGGAAGAGACGGAAAAGGGGATTTGGCGGCAGGCGGAGCAGACGCCGCACCACCCGCTCCCACCTCTCTCCTCGCGTCGCCAGTCGGAAGAGCTCGAAGAGATTCGCGAAGGCGCGTGGATCGTCGACTCGAAACGCCGGGACGAACGACCCTTTGCGGATCTCGACGCGCGGCCGTTCGATCAGCTGCTCCCGGGCGGCTCGATCCGAAAGAGGCGTTCCCGGGATCGGATCTCCCACCGACAGGCGCTGAAAATCCGATCGAATCACGCGGTTCATACGAACTGTCGCAAACGCATCTTCGATCGTCTCTCCCGGGCTCGCCAGAAAGTTGAAAGTGACTAGCATCATGCCGCGAGATCGGATCGCTTCAGCCGCCTCGATGATATGTTTGTCGGTCACGCGCCGCGCGAGGATCTTCTCGCGTCTCTGCTCGACGCCGCTTTCTAGGCCCAATGCGACTCCCACGCATCCGGCCTCCGCGAGAAGGCGCGCGACCTCGTTGTCGACCCGTTCCGGAGAGACATTTACCGAAAATGCGTAGCCGGCATCCTTGCGGAATCGATCAGAGAACTCCTCGAGCCACGCGCGGTGGTGTACGAAGAGGTCATCGGCGAAGTGAACCCTGCTCAGCGGGTGATTCCGTCCAAGCGCCAGGACCTCTTCGATAACGCGATCGACCGACTTCCGTCGAACGTAGGTGCCTCTGCCGTTGTAAAGCTGAACGAAACCCTCGTTGAAACAGTAAGAACAGTGGTTCGCGCAGCCGCGCCCGGAGCTCACTCGCTTCATGGTGAGGGCGTTGAGATAACCGTATCGAAAGTAGATGTTTCGATCCGGGAGCGGAAGCAGATCAAGGTCTTTGAATAGCGGACGCATCGGGTTGTGCAGAATCTCCCCTTCCGGCGTGCGAATCGAGAAGTTGTCGATCTCTTGCAGCGCCTGCACGCCACCTCGACCGATTCCGGATTCAGCGAGATCGAGAAAAGCGCCTTCGGCTTCGCCTCGAACGAGTACCCGCGCCCGCCCATCCTCCAACAGTGCGTCCGGTCGAAATGTCGCTGCCGTGCCGCAGAGGACCGGCTCGAGACCGGTGGCATCGCGCGCCCGTTCACATGCATCGAGAGCCCACCCCTCTCCCCCTATGTCCGCTGGTATGACCACCGCGCCCGGGCGTTCGTCCACCAGCTTTCGAAGAAAGTGCCTCTCGTTTCTCTCGATCAACAGGTGCGTGTGGTGTCCCGCCCTCTGAAGACAAGCGGAGCTTTCAGTCAGCGCCAGCGATTCGTTGATGCCGTCGTCTTGAAGGAAAACGATCTTCATCGTATCGAGCTCTCGCGGATTTGGGATCGACTCACCCCGCATAGCTTGAAGGGTGTCGAGCCCCATCGGGCAAGTCTCGATTCTACACGAAGTCCAGGAGTTGAGCAGCACTGCTCAAGCTCCGAACAATGGGCACGATGCGGCTCTCTCGCATTTCGCAATCTCCGGGGGGTGTGGCGCCAAGTGGCGGAATAGCAGGCGATTATGACGTTGCAGAATGCGACGAACCACTCGGCACGGCTCATGCAAGAGGGGGCAGCCGGAGTCTTGATCGCTGACCGCACTTCTTGCACGGAGCACGCTGATGACAGAGTCTTATCCCTGCCGACTCCGATTCTCTCGATCGCGGTGGAACGCGCCCCTCGCGCTCGCCGCAACCCTGCTCGCGGCGCTTCCATTGGCACCTCGGGCCGAGGCTTTCACGACCACTCAGATCCGGGATCACAGCCAGGGGCTGACCGTTCCCGTTGTGGACGGCCAAGTGGTCGTTAAGCTCGCGCCGGGTGTCCCTCGTGATCAAGCCGCCGACCTCGCCGGTGCCCTCGGCTTCAATGTGCGTCGCGTGATCGACGCCCACACCTATCTGATCGAGGTTCCGCCGGCCCGAGAGCTCGCCTCCAATCTACGTCGCCGAGGGTTTACATACCGGTCCGATCGCGATCGAATCGTGAACGCCGCCGCGGCGCTCCGCGCTGATGGTCGTGTTCGCTTCGCCGAACCGAACGCCATCATGCGAGGGAAGGGGTTCTCGCCGAACGACCACTACTATGAGGATCAGTGGCACTTCTTCGAAACCGATATGGAAGAGGCGTGGGCCATCGAGTGGGGCGAAGAGAATGTGAAGGTCGCGGTTCTCGATACGGGATTGCGGTGGGGCATATGGGCCTGGATCGCCTTCCAGAACTGGATCGCCGACCCATGGGACTTCATCGACAACGATGCCGAGCCCGACGATTTGAACGGTCACGGAACCCATACCGCGGGCATCATCGGCGTGCGCTCGAACAATTACTTCGGTCTCGCGGGCATGGCACCCGAGACGACCATCATGCCGATCCGCATCTTGGACGAAGACGGGATCGGATCTCTCGATGGGCTCCTCGCCGGGCTCGACTGGGCGATTCAGCACGGCGCCGACGTCGTCAACATGAGTCTGTCGTTCCCGCCGGGCTACGATCCTGGGCAGACACTGGCGGACAAGATCCGAGAGGCGCATGCGGCCGGTCTCGTGCTCGTGGGGTCTACTGGGAATGATGGGGTCGGCGTGGTCTCGTACCCCGCGGTCTACAACGAAGTGATCAGCGTTGGTGGGCTCGACAAGTTCGGGCAGCGAGCCGACTACTCCAACATGGGTGCCGGTCTCGACGTAATGGCGCCGGGTGGAATGCCGGAGGACGAAGACGGCGACGGCGTGGTCGACGGCATTCTGTCGATCAGCTTCGATGCCGAGGATCCGAATCGCCCCCTGGGCTACTGGTACGCCGCCGGCACGAGCCAGGCTGCTCCTCAAGTGGCAGCGCTAGCGGCACTGATCAAGTCCCACGGAGTTACCGACAATAACACTATCGCGTCGCTCATCAAGTCGGGTTGTCGCTACATCGATGGCGCCAGAGTCGATTGCGCGACAGGCTCGGCCTGGGATGTCGATGACAACGTCTCGGTCGATCGCACCAGTTGTTGGAACCTCGAGACAGGCTACGGATTGATCGATCCGCACGCGACACTCAGCGAACTGGTGACCTTGGGAGCGGGGGTCGATACGACCTTGGGCGGACATGTTGCCGATTACGAAGGTCTTCCGATCATCTACCCTGCTGAGCTCTTCGGTACGGCGCTCGATCTCCCCGAGGGCCTACTCCTGATTCTGGAAGACGAAGCAGGCCTACACGCATTCATCGACGATGGTTGCGATTCCCGCGACTTCGTGACCGAGGTCGAGGACGACTCGACCTTCGAGTCGGTCTGTGATATTGCACAGTACGAGCTACAAGGTTGGACTCTCCATGATCTGTTGTCACAAGACGGTGGACTGATCCAATTCATTCAAAACAACGGCGGTCTGGTCGGTTTCTTGAACAGCAACGGTGCCCTTCTGGGCTCGATCGCCAACAACGGCGGCCTGCTGGGCATGCTGACGAACAACGGTGGTCTGCTGGGACTGCTGGCGAACAACGGCGGCATTCTTGGGCTACTCGATTCCAACGGTGCCGTGCTCAGCATGATTGCCAACAACGGTGGCCTGGTCGGCTTCTTGACCAACAACGGTGGCTTGCTTGGCGTCATGACCAGCAACGGCGGTCTGATTGGTCACATGGCTCAAAACGGCGGGTTGCTTGGATACATTGCCAACAACGGTTATCTGGTTTCTATGACCGATGTCGCGGGCTCGCGAGTTCACGGGCTTCGCCAATCCGATCTAAACGTGCGCGAAGACGTCCCGACGGAGTTCGACGAGGAGTAGCTCGCGCGAGATTCCAAATCGGTCGGTGGCATGAGAAGCGCCACTTCATTGGCGATCGAGGGGATCGCCGCGAAGTGGCGCTTCGCGTTCACTCATCCAGCGCCGCCACCCACCGCGCCCGTTCCTGGCATCGGGCGACCTCGAGCTTCCACCCTAGCAACCCAAAGAGCTCCGCCGCCCGATCGAAGCGTCGCTTCGCCATCACTGCGTTTCCCTGTTGGAGACAGAATTCTCCCGTCGCCGCGGAGTTACAGGCCGACGCCAGGCTTGAGGTCGCCGACCAAGCGACAAGGTTCTTGAAGAAGGGGCTCCGCCGCTCGACGCAGCCGAGCCGCGCCTGTCCCCGAATGAAGGCCAGACACGCGATCAGCTCTTCGAGCTTGGCCGAATTGGGTGTCGCAGGCGCTGGGATCTCGAGCGCATTTTCTAGCGTCCGCCCCCCCGCGTCGAGACGGCTCTCGATGCGTAGGCGCCAGAGCTGCCAGTGATCCCCATCCACCATCGCCGGCAACAGAGAGACCAGTGCTTCTATCTCGTCCTCGCGATAGGGAGGGCCGGCCAAGGTTGCCACCAAGAGCCTGAGCATCCGAGAATCCCGCTCATCTTCCACCACATGGGGGCTCTCGGACCAGCGTTTCAATCGAAGCAGCGATTCCTTCGCGACCAGCTCGTTTCCGGCCAGCACCGCCGTGATCGTCTGGTTGTGGAAGACCTGGCCTCGCAATCCAGGATCGGCGCCGGTCGAGGCAAGCGCGAAGTAGTTCAGCGCATATCGGCATCGCCCGTTCGTGACCGCGAGCGTCCCGAGGGCAGCCTGGAGTTGAGCGCGCCGGGCGTCGGATTCACTCGCACGCGTCTCCCGCAGTGCCTTCTCAGCTCTGTCGAGGGTGTCGCTCGTTGACTTGGAATCGGTGCCCGGGCTCGAGAACGCCATTCTGGCGATTCCGCCGAGTTGACGCGCGGGACGCAGAGCCGCCAGAAGACGCTCGATGTACTGCGATAGGGCCGCCCGCGTCGCAGGTTCACCACTCCGCCAGAGGGAATTCGACAGGAGCTCGACGGAGGAAATGGCGATCGCCCTGCGCATCTTCCGGCAACAGATGTGAAAGTCGAGGATCTCGCGCCTGAGGGCGCTGCTGGTTTGCTCGTTTTCTGGTGTTCGTTGGCGCTTCGCCGCGGAGCTCTCCACCACGCGAAGCCAGAGCTCTCCCATCCGAATCATCGGCTCCTGTTCAGCACCGCCTTCATTCCCGGTGGACCTTTTCCAGCGCCTCAGGTCGGCCCTACAGCCATCGAGACCGGCGGCCGTCGAGTCGAGATTCCAAGGCCAGCTCGCGACTAGGGCTCTCATTCCTCTGGCCTGAAGACCCTGTGCGTCCGCCACGCGGGCGAGCAGTCGGAAGCGCTGGCCGGCTTCTTCGGTCCGACCGGCCGTGGCGAGGGCATAGGTGGTCTGGTTGTGGAGCATCCAGGCGGCGCGGGACCAGGGAGGCAGCAAATCGAGTGCTCTCGTGGACTCCTCCAGGCTCGGGCGGATCTCATGCCCGAGCTCGAGACGGAGTTGGGCCCTTCGAATGTGCCAGAAGGGAGGGAGCAGCCCTTCGTCGAGCCCGAACTGCAAGCAATACAGTTCTTCGGCGTCGCTCGCCGCGCTCCGCCGCCAAGCCGCCGCCCTCCTGAATCGCCGACGAGCGATCCTCGCGTCTCCCAGGTGCGCATGTGCGGCGATGGCGGGCAGATCTCGCCCGCGCCCCCGATCGAGGGACTCCTTCGATTCCCAGCGCCCAGCTCTCTCCATCGCCGAAAGCTCCCGCCTAGAAAGACGTGACGCGAGCTGACAGGCGATCTCCGGCGCGCCCCTCAGCAATCGTTCCCAGCCGCCGGGTGTCGGCTCTGGAGGACCGGTTTTGGCTCGCGGAGCGAGGATCGTCTTCGCCGCATCGGTTCTCAGTGCGCCGATTTCCCCGACCTGGGATTCCAACCAGTCCGCGAGTCGCGCCGAAAACGCGAGCCGCTCATCGGGATCGATCAGAGCCGGGTGCCCGGCGATCAGCAACCCCTCGTCGATCTCGGCGCCGACGACCCGGGCCAGCCGCGCCATGCGCCGCACGGGGATCGGCGTCACCGGCAGATCGATCTCGTCCCAACTCTTGTCCGCCCACCTCGCTGGCGGAGGAGCCCCCGCACACACAATGGTGGTTGCCCCCTTCCTTTCGTCGAGGATTCGAAGCGGATCCCAGCTCGCCTCGCTCATGTCATCGCAGAAGAGGACGATCGGCTCGGCGTCGTCGAGCTTCACTCCCACCGGTGGCCCCTTCGCGCCGCGGCTCCAGGCCAGTGCGCATCTCGGTTCGCTCGACAGCCTAAGCGTGCTCGCCAAACGCTGAAGCAGCCACGATCGACCGCTCCCTGGCGGACCATCGATCCGAATAATGCGTCGTTTCCCTCGTCGCACCGATCGCCGCAACTCCGCTGACAAGCGCCCAAGCGCATCGCACTTCAGCAAGCCGCGGCTTGGATCGAAGCGTGGCGGCGGCCTGATCGAATCCAGCGACAGACCTCCCAAAGCTCGGCGCGACTGCCTCACATCGGCATAGCGGTGAATCGGCAGCGCCGCGGTCATCACGTCGAGCCACCAGATCCACGCCGAGACGTCCACATCCTGCTCGGTTTCGAGCGCCGATTCCACGCCGCGGTGCCACCAATGAGACGCAGGATCGGCGTCGCCGGGGGGCGCTTCGC
>CAZFNT010000104.1:2154-10430 GCA_964520315.1 uncultured Gemmatimonadota bacterium | reverse complement strand
CGAGATTCGCCGGTGCCTCGCTGTCGAAGAGGAGCGCGTCGACATCCCATGGGAGCACCCGCCAAAGACCACCGGAACGGTCGCGATGCAGCAAGAAATTGTGTCTCGCGAAGTCGTCGTTCGCCACCAACACCTGGCTGGCGTAGTAGTCGATCAGCGATTCGACATCGAGGTTTCGCAAGAACCACGCCTCGCGATCGGCCGGCAGGGCGCTCTCCATATCTTGGAAGAGTGTGATCAGGTCGTCCCGATAGAGATCGTCCGAAGTCGTGTTCTCGAAGCAGTCGAGATAGCGACTCAGCGATTCCTGGGTCTGCGGCCCGCAGTTCGCCTTGTAGCTGCGGCCCGTCGGATCGAGATCGATCCGTTCGAGATACGCTACGTCGGGCTCTTCGAGTCGGGAGTACACGCCGGCGTACTCCCCGTTGATCATGAGACGCGTCATCTCTATGTCGTAGGTGGGGACACCGGCCATGTCCATCACAGTGTGCCCGAGCGGTTCCTTCAGAAGCGATTTGTCGGCGAAGTTGGCGACGAGGTTGATGTCGTCGGGATCTAGCCCGTCGTCGCTGCGGAATTTGAACGATTTCTTCGGGTGAAGCAGGCTGCCGTGGCCGCGGAAACTGAGTGTTCCAGTGCGCCCGACGCCGTCGAAAAAGAGGATTGCCGGCTTGCGGATCTTCTCGGGAAGTGTGTGCTGCATCTCGAGGAGATCGACGGGGTCCAACACGATCTCGATCTCGGGCAGCGCGCTCTCTTGGCGCGCCGAAACACCATCGATCGACGAGCCGACGCCCTTGCGGCCCAGTGCGTCGATCGGAATGACGTGGTGGACGAACTCCTCCCCCGCTGGCACGATCGCCCAGGGCAGATGGCGGCGCTCCTCTTGCAGTACCACGTCGGCTTGGTCACGAACCTCGACGAGGTAGCCATCGTGCAACGTGTCGGCGGTGTTTCGCCAGGTCAGCAGCGCACCTTGCCACGTGGGAGCGGCGCGCAGGATTCCGACGGGCGGGCTCACGGGAGGGATTCCATCGAGGGAGCGCAGGCCGATCGCGCCGAGAAAAGGACTCCCGAGCAGCGGAACGAAGTCCACGTCGAGCGTATCGTCGCTGGCGACCACGAGACGTCGCAGGTCTACAGTTCGCGCCTTGCCTGCAAGTGCGTAAATATCCAGATCGACGAGCCACGGCGCGCCGTCGAGCTCGACGTCGAAGACGCGCTGGAGCGGTCCGTCCGCCTCGGGTTCGACAAAGCGCAGGGTGAGTTCGTACGACGCGCCCGCCTCGACGGCGAAGCGGTAGCTGTGCTCGCTCCGACGCAGCCTGCGGTAGAGATCCAGCTCATCGGCGGAACCGTCGTGGTGCAGCCACCAATCGTTGTAGGGAAAGAGCGTGCCCCCCACAAAGCCGCCGTCGCTCCCCGGCTGCCACGGCGCATCATGGAGGTAGACGATCCCGTCGTTCCCCGATACCTGCTCGGCGCTCGCCGCGTTGAAGCCGATCGGCGCGCCGAAGAGGATCGGCCGAGGCGGAGTACCCTCGCCCACGGCAGCGATCATCTGCAGATGAGAAAGCCCCACGAAAGCGGCGCCGATTCCAGAGATCATCTCGTTCCCTCGTGCTACGTGAAGGGCCCGACCGGCCGGCGACCGATCGCGGATGGCGTTCGAGATCTCGGACGCTCCCCGTTGTTCTGTTGTGGTCCTCCAAAGGCAGTATATCCTGCCTGTTGCCATTGCGGAACGCTCGATGGTAAGATGTAGAAGGTGGCACAGGCGAGTTGCGTGGTCACCTCTGTAGCAGTAACAGGCGTTCTTCGCAGGAGTTCCCCCTCGTGTCGGTTGTTCTTCTCGTCGTTGTCCTGGTAGCGGTCGTCACCTATCCGGTGCTGGAGCTGTGGTTCTATTACGACGATCCCCGCCACTATGGAAAATCGCTCTCCGATGCGATCGATCACATCCTGCACTCGAAGCGCCGGGCGTGGGTGGACGACAGCCGCTGCCCGAAATGCGGGCGGTCTGATGTCAAGACGCTCGATCGGGGTTTCGCCTTCATCCGCGCACGGCTGACGCACAACTTGAAGTTCGGTTGCTCCACATGTCGAATCCGCTGGCGGCAGGGGGGGAGACGCTGGGAAGGCTCGACGCAGTAGAGGCGGCGCTCAGCCTTTCGGCCTTTCGTCGATCATCCCACGCAGTAGCTCCACTTCATCGGTGATGATGCCGTCGACCCCGAGATCGATCAGCCGAGAGAGTTCCTCTGCCGAGTTGGCGTCCCAAGGGTGAACCGCTAGTCCGGCGGCGTGGGCGCTCGCGACGAGCTCCTCGCCCGTCGCCTTGGCCTGAGGGTGCAGCGCGACGGCTCCGAGCTCGAGCGCGGGAGCGATCCGGCTACCCAGCACGGCGATCGGCAATTCACGATCCAGGGAGCGCACGACTCGCAGAACCCGCATTGAGAAGCTGCTGACGAGAACCCGCTCCTTCGCTCCGCCCTCGTCCAACGTCTCCCCGAGACGGTGCCCCCATTTGCACATGGCGCGCACCCCCGCCTTGATCTCCAGATTGAGCAGAAGGTGCGAGGGGAGATCCTCCAGCAGCTCCCGAAGAAAGGCGAGGCGATCGTCGCCAGCGCGACCGCGGAACCAGGCCCCGGCGTCGAGAGCGCGCAGATAGGTGGCGTTGCGCAGGTGGACCGATCCGAAGCCGTTGGTGGTGCGCCCGATGGTCTGATCATGAAGCACCACGAACTCCCCGTCGCGGCTGAGTCGAAGATCGAGCTCCAGCCCGTCGGCGCCGAGAGCGACCGCCCTTCGGAACGAGGACATCGTATTCTCGGGCTCCAGACGTGGCACGCCTCTGTGCCCGATCACCTTGACTTTGCGTTTCATCTCGGCCCCGATTCGGTTCCATCCACGATCGTTGGCGCATTGAGCGACCGCCAAGCTATCATGATCGTGGACTGGCAACCGCGTGCGCGCGAATTGACCGTCAAGCCACGCCTCGAGCCCCGCCTCCGCGGCGGACGTGGCGCCGACATCCAGACCCGGAGGACCAAGAGTTGAAGAGAACACGACTCACGAGCGTGGTAGCTATCTACCTCTTGGCCGCGTCGTTCGGCGGCACGGCATGGGGGAGTCCCTGGGATTCCAACACCCTTGCGGGTGCGGGCAAGGTGATCATCACCCCACCGTCGAGCGATCTGGGCGTTCCGCGCTACCTGGACGGAGCGCCGGTCTACATGGCCGGCTTCGACAGTGGGCGCGCCGCGACCGGTGTGCATGACGATCTCTTCGCACGGGCCGCGGTCATCGACATCGGCGGCACCCGCATCGCCTTCGTGACTCTCGATCTGGTCGGCTATATGGTCGAAGAAGTGCAGGATGTGCGGCGCCTTCTTCCCGAGAATCTCGGCATCGACCGACTGATCGTGGCATCGACCCACAACCACGAGGGCCCCGACACGATGGGGCTCTGGGGTTGGAACGACAATCTCTGGCCCTTTATTCACCCGGGTATCAACGATCTCTACTTGCTCACACTCAAGCGCAAGATCGTCGAAGCCGTCGAGCTGGCGGTGCACGATCTGCGTTGGGCCGGTCTGCGAGCGGCGACGGCGTTCACCGACGATCTCGAATTGATCCGCGACACCCGTGAGCCCGAGATCATCGACGAGAAGCTATCGGTCCTGCAGGCGCTTGCTTTGGGGGGCGATGGTGACGTGATCACGACTCTCATCAACTGGTCGAACCATGCTGAAGTTCTTTGGGACGAAAACACGCTACTTACGGCGGATTATCCGGGCTATGTGTGCAGCCGCACCGAGGAGCAATGGGGGGGTACGGCGCTCTTCATCGCGGGAGCCGTCGGGGGTTTGATGACTCCAATAGTGTCGGAGAACACCTTCGACGCGGCGAGGCACCTGGGCCACGACGTGGCGAATCTCGCCATCGGCGCGATCGGCAACGTAAGCGCACTCCAAGCGCAAAACATTCTCGACATCCGCTCCAACGAAGATGTCGATCTCTTCCTCATGAATCCGATGCTCCGCCTGGCGAACAAGCTGTGGCGCGGGTCGTTTCGCACGCTACACAATTGCGGGCCATTCGGGTGGTTCTGTCGCGATCTCAAGACCGAAGTCAACCTGATCTCGATCGAAGGTCTGATGCAGTTCATCACTGTGCCGGGCGAGATCGTGCCGGAGCTTTCCTACGATCTGCTGAGGGAGCTCGAAGCGCCCAACACGATGATCGTCGGCCTGGGCAACGATGAGATCGGCTACATCCTGCCTGTCTACAAATACCGGTGCAACGAAGAGGACCCGCGCCTCTGCTGGAAGACGACAGAGAAGGACTTCAAGTACCCCGATGACTTCTTCGATCCCGGAGACCACTACGAAGAAACGGTTTCGGTCGGCCCCAATGCCGCACCGGTGATCATGAATGCGATCTTCGATCTGATCGCCGAGTACGAAGGGGGGAGGTAGGACATGATGAATCTCCGTTCCAACCTCATGGTGCTGATGCTCGTCGCGACATGCGCCCGAGCGCAGGCCCCGTTTATCCGTGGCGGGGCCGCGAAAGTAGACATCACTCCGCCCGTGACGGAGCAAGGTGTTCCAACCTATATGAACGGCGATCCGGTCTACCTGGCCGGCTTCGACACCAACCGCCCCGCTTCGTCGGTGCACGATCCCCTCTACGCCCGCGCATTGGTGCTGGAGACGGGCGAAACCAGGGTTGCGATCGTCTCTCTCGATCTCGTGGGATTCGAATACAACGACGTGCTGGATGCACGAAATCTGCTCCCGAAGGAGCTCGAGATCGACCACATGGTCGTGGCGTCGACGCACAACCACAGCGCTCCCGATGTGATCGGCCTCTGGGGGTTCATGAATCTGAAGTACCCCTTCTTTCATCTGGGCATCAACGAGCTCTATCTCGAAGAGGTGAAGCTGGGAATCGTTGAGTCGGTTAGTCAGGCCGTTTCCGATCTGCGCGATGTTCGTCTGCGTGCCGCGGTGGCGCCGACGGCCGAGCTCGATCTGATCCACGATTCGCGCGAGCCCGAGATCATCGACGACTGGATCACCGGAGTGCAGGGGATCAGCGGCGCGCAGACGGTTTTCACTTTCGTGAGCTGGGCGAATCACCCCGAAGCGCTCGGCAGCGAGAACACCGCCATCACCGCGGACTTTCCGAAGTGGGTCTGCGACGAAATCGAGGAGCAGGCGGGAGGCATTGCCGTCTATGTGTCGGGCGCACTGGGCGGGCTTCTTTCGCCCAATGTACCGTCGGAGACCTTCGAGGCGGCCGAGGATCTCGGGCGCACGGTGGGGCGGGAGATATTGACGGCGCTTGCCGGTCAGCCCTTCGTGCGGCGTGGCGAGCTGAGCATCGACGTCGACGACGAGGTGGACATCTTTCTTTTCAATCCACTCTTTCGAATCCTGAACTATCTATCCGAAACACCACGTCACGATCGCGAGCTGACGACCTGCGGGCCGTACGGGCGTTTCTGCCTCGACATTCGCACAGAGGTCGATGTGTTGTCTCTCGCGACGCAGAGCGGGCGCAAGATCTTGCAGATGGTGACGGTGCCTGGTGAGCTCGTGCCGGAGCTGGGCTACGATATTTTGGGAGCGATGGACGGCGATGTGAACGTAATCATCGGCCTCGGGAACGACGAGCTCGGCTACATCATTCCCCTGAACCGCTTCGAGTGCAATGAGCTCGACCCGCGCGACTGTTGGCCGACCTCGCGCCCGGACTACCGCTGGCCACTCAATCCGCTGGATTCGGGCGAGCACTATGAAGAGACGATGTCGGTCGGATCAGAAGCCGCGCCGGTGATCACGGGCGCGATCTACGATCTGTTGAATCAAGCGGCGGACTGACGAGGGAAGCCAACGAGCTCAGGGTCCGCTCAAGAATCGGTGGGTATTCTTGCGCCCAGATGTGGTGTCGATCTGGCCGATCGGGCGGAGATGCGGTGCGGATGGGATGCAAACACGGGAGTTACTTCTTCGCCGACCTCGCAGCCTACGGCGAGGATTGCACGATTGAGGCATCGGTCGAAGATGGCCCGAAGATGGGATGCGAGGTGGCACGTTTGTTTCTTTCCGGACCCTTAGGTTCCACCTGCCGGCGAAGTAGAATTGGGCGATCATCGGCCGATCAACAGGGCATGGCCACGTCCCGCCCATTCCTGGGCGTTCTATTCGAATGCTGCGGTGTGTACGCACGCGCGTACAAGAACCAAGAGGGCACGGCTTACGTTGCACAATGCCCGAGCTGCCTGCGCCGGCTGAGAATCCGCATAGGAGCCGAAGGGACCAGCAGCAGGTTCTTCCGAGCCGGCTAAACGGTAGACCGATAAGGGATATTATGTAAACCTGCGGAGCAGGTTTACATAATATCGACGGCGTTATGTAAACCAACGCGCTAGCCATACGGTTCGATGATCCTTGGTTGGTTGGGCGTTGGTTTACATAACGCCGTCAAGCTTTGGCGCTGCTTGGGCTTCGCCTTTCGCCGTCAAGCTTTGGCGCTGCTTGGGCTTCGCCTTTCGCCGTCAAGCTTTGGCGCTGCTTGGGCTTCGCCTTTCGCCGTCAAGCTTTGGCTTTGCTTGGGCTTCGCCCTTCGCTGAATTGGTCTACTTGGACCAACCGCTCCCGCAAGGCCGAGTGTCTCCGTCGCACCTGATCCCGCTGCACCGCCAGCCGCACCGCCTCCTCCGTCCCCACAATGATCGCCAGCCTGCGTGCACGCGTCAGCGCCGTGTACAGGAGATTCCGTTGGAGCATCACGAAGTGCTGCGTCGACACCGGCAGAATCACCGCCGGGAACTCCGATCCCTGGCTCTTGTGGACCGAGATGGCGTAAGCCGCCGTCAGATCGTCCAGATCGGCACTCGTGTACTCGGCCACGGTCTCGGTGAAGCGGACCTCGAGCTGCTGGCTCTCTAGCGAGGCGACTACTCCGATGTCTCCGTTGAAGACCAGTTTGTTGTAGTCGTTGCGGATCTGCATGACCTTGTCGCCGACTCGGAACTCCCGCTTACCGCGGGCCAGTGCCTGTCCCTCGGGGTTGATGGCGTCTCTCAGGCGCTCGTTCAGGCGATCGGCGCCCGCGTCGCCCCGGTACATCGGCGCGATCACCTGGATCTCGTCGCGGGGATGCAGATCGTAGGCCTTCGGCAGCCGGCTCGCGGCCAGGTCGACCACTGTATCGGCGATCTCTTCCGGCTTTTCGCGGCTCAGAAAGTAGAAACCGTGGCCGTTGGTCAGCTCCGGCATCTCGCCCTTGTTGATCCGATGGGCGTTCGCCACGATTCTGCTGGTCTCGTCTTGGCGGAAGATCTGATCGAGTACTATCACCCCCCCCACGCCCGATGCGATCAGATCCTTGAGTAGAGTCCCCGGCCCCACCGAAGGAAGCTGATCGACATCTCCGATCAGGATCAGCCTCGTTTCGCGCGGCAGCGCCCTGAGCAGGTGGAGCATCAGCGGCACATCGATCATCGATGCCTCGTCGACGATCAGCACATCGCACGAGAGCGGGCGGCCCTCGTTTCTCGTGAACTCCCCCGACTCGGGATCGAAAGCGAGCATGCGATGGATGGTGCTCGCTCGCAGATGCGACGCGTCCGCGAGGCGCTTTGCGGCGCGCCCGGTCGGCGCCGCTAGGCGGACCTCCAGGCCGCGCAATTCGAAGAGAGCGATGAGCCCCACGGTGATCGTGGTCTTTCCCGTGCCGGGGCCGCCGGTGACTACGAGGATCTTCCGGTCCAGAGCCTGATGCAGTGCGGCACATTGGCGTTCGGTGAAATCCAGCCCTTGCTTTCGGCCCACTTGCGCAATGTCGTGCTCGACCGAGCGATGGGTCGAGCCCGGCCTTGCGCGGGCCGATGCGAGCTCGCGTATTCGCTGCCCCACCTCGACCTCGCATGCGTACATCTCGGGGCGATAGATGCGATCCTGATCATCGATCAGGTCTCCTCGGGCGAGGGTCAGCTCCAGCTCGTCGCCGATCACTTCTTGATCCACCGAGAGCAGCTTCTCGGCCTTTCGCAGCAATGGCGTCCGGGGCAAGAAGAGATTGCCCCGGTCCGTCGCTTCTAGTAGCGCGTGCGCGAGGCCGGCACCGAGCCTCGCTGGGTCGTCTGGGGGCAGACCCAGCTCACGGGCCAGGCTGTCGGCCGTCGCGAATCCGATACCGTGAACCTCCTGGATCATGCGGTACGGGTCTTCTTTTGCTACGTGCACCGTGTGCGCGCC
>CAZFNT010000104.1:0-2144 GCA_964520315.1 uncultured Gemmatimonadota bacterium | reverse complement strand
AAACCGGGGCCGATGCCGTGGCTCTGCAGAAAGAGCATGATCTCGCGAATCTCGCGATGGTCCGACCAGGCCCCGCGGATCTTCTCGGCGGTCGCTTTGCCGATCCCCCGAATCTCGACGAGACGGTGAGGCGCATTGTCGAGCACCCCAATCGTCTCGTCCTGGAAATGGTCGACGACCTTCTTCGCGAGCGCGGCGCCTAGCCCTTCCACCGCCCCCGATGAGAGATAGCGCAACACTCCTTCGGCGTCATGAGGCTCCAGCACGGCGAAGTTCGCGACCCGCAGTTGGCGCCCATAGCGCGGATGCTGGATCCACTCCCCTTCCGCCTTCACCCGAACCCCCGGAAAGACGCCCGGCAGCTCGCCTAGCGCGGTCGCCACCTCCCCTTTCGGCTCGTCCAGTGAGATCCTGACGATGGCGAAATCGCTGTCGGGACTCTGGAACGTCAGCCGCTCCACAGTGAACGACAGGCTCTCCATGCGCGGAGTCTACAACATGTGGAGCCCACAATCCGCCACCTAATCCCTACTACGACGACGTATGTGCTTACGCCGGCTGCACTTGTGCCGGAACCTGGGGCTGCGAAATTGACGGACTATTCCTCCGCCGTCTCGCTACGGCATTGGGTGGTGGGTGCTTCAGCCCTTGACTTCCCGGCCCTGCTCCGGCAAGCTGCCGCCTTGGATCTAAATGACAACGCGAGTCACCCGCATTACCACTTACTGAAATGAGGAAACCATGAGAGAGCTTCGGCCACTGTCCTCCAGAATCGCCACCCTGCTTCTCTTCTCCTTCGCTCGCGGGGCTATCGGCGCCGCCGCGGGAGAGCCGGTTGTGGATCTGCCCGAGGAGGACGAGCCCTTCCACGGCGCCAATCCCCACTACACCCACCGGCCCTCGAAGACGATCGTGGGCGGCTACGGAGAGCTCCACTATAACTATGCGAAGGAAGAGGACGCTGGCGAGGGAGCCGCCGGCGTCGACCTCCACCGGCTCATCATCTACATCGGGCACGAGTTTGCGCCGGGGCTGCGCTTTTCCAGTGAGATCGAGATCGAGCACACCCTCTCAGGCGACGATCTGCCGGGCGAAGTCGCGGTCGAGCAGGCCTATGTGAACTACGAGGTGTTCGATCGCGCGTTGGCGATCCGCGCCGGATTGATGCTCGTGCCGATGGGGATCGTGAATCAGTGGCACGAGCCGCCGCTCTTCAACAGCGTGGAACGACCAATGGTCGACAAGGTGATTATCCCCTCTACATGGCGCGAGCCAGGTATCGGGATCGCTTTCTCGCCCGCCCAGGAGTGGCGATTCGAGCTCTATGCGATGACTGGCCTCGATGCCGCGGGTTTCTCTCTGAAGAACGGTATTCGCAAGGGGCGCCAGGGGGGCGCGAAGGCGGCGGCGGAGGGCCTGGCTTTCGCCGGCCGCCTCGAACACGAGCCGCTTCCGGGAGCGGTGCTCGGACTCTCGGGGTACTTCGGTGCATCAGGCGCGAACGCGGCTCTCGATCTCGATGTTCCGGTCGCCGGTGGCGCATTCGATATGCGCTACAAGAAGCGAGGATTCGATGCGCGCGCCGAGTTCGCCTCGTTCTCGGTAGGCGACACGGAGGAGCTGAGGCTCACCGACGGTGGCGATGGGCCCGATGTCGCCTCGCGGATCATGGGCTTCTATGCTGAGGTCGGCTACGATCTTCTGACTCGGAGCGAACGCTCGGAGGCGCTCGTGCCTTTCTTGCGCTACGAGCACTACGATACGGCCTCGAACCTCGAGGGTCGAGACAAGACGGCTGCCGATGAAGGGTACGCCGTGGACGATGTGGTTGTCGGCCTCAGCTTTCGTCCCGTGCCTCAGGTGGCCTTCAAGGGCAATGCGACTATTCGCAGCAAGGGCGGAAACGCCAAAGGTGAGACGCTCATCGATCTTGGCGTGGGCTTCATGTTCTGATTCCGATGCGTGACGCATTACTTCATATGACGCCATGGGTGCCGGCAGCGCTCCTGGCCGGCGCGCTCGCATCGGGCGCGCCGGCGCAGGGTGTGTATTGGTCGAAAGCCGATCTGCTCAAGTCGTTCTTCGCGGAGTGCGAGAGGGTGAGCTATCGGACGATCGAGCCGAGCCCCAGCGCATCGCGGAAC
>CAZFNT010000103.1:995-10493 GCA_964520315.1 uncultured Gemmatimonadota bacterium | reverse complement strand
GGCTCACCTTCGTGGTGGATCCAACTCGGATTCCCGTCGCCGATGGAGTGGTCAGCGAGGCGCTGGCGAGTGGGCGCGACCCGGCCGAGTTGGCGCTGAAAGGTGGAGAAGACTCCGAGCTTCTTCTAACCGTGCTCCCGGAAGACTATTCTGCGTTGAAGCGAACGCTCGGCGCACTTCGCCCGGCCTCGCCGCTCACGGTGATCGGCGAAGTGCTCAGGGCGCCAGCGGAAGCGTCCGCGCCGCAACGCACGCTGGCTCGTGGCCAGGACGGTGAGATCCGCCCGCTCGCCCTCCGCGGTTTCGAGCATTTCCGCCGGTTCGGTCGGTGATAACAAGGGGCGGACGAAGCCCGAGAATGGGCCTCTCACGAAAGGACGGACGATGGTGAAGTACAAGGCGGAGTACATCTGGATCGACGGCAGCCAACCAACGGCGAAGCTGCGATCGAAAACCAAGATCCTGACCGCGGGAACCGAGCCGCCGGTCTGGGGCTTCGATGGATCCAGCACCAACCAGGCACCGGGCAGCAGCTCCGATTGCGTCCTCAGTCCCGTTTTCGTCTGTCCGGACCCGATCCGCGGCGATGAGCACAAGCTGGTGTTCTGCGAGGTCCTCAATCCGGACATGTCTCCCCATTCCTCCAACACGCGACGAGCCTGCGTCGAGACCGCCGAACGCTTCGCCGATCACGGGTCGCTCTTCGGAATCGAGCAGGAGTACACCTTCTTCCAGGGGAATCGTCCGCTCGGGTGGCCGGAGACCGGCTTCCCCGCACCGCAAGGGGGCTACTACTGCGGCGTGGGTGCCGACGAGATCTTCGGCCGCGATATCGTCGAGGATCACACCGACGCTTGCATCGCCGCGGGCCTGGCCATCGCGGGGATCAACGCCGAGGTAATGATCGGTCAATGGGAGTATCAGATCGGTCCCCTCGGCCCGGTCGAAACATCGGATCAGATCTGGCTTTCTCGTTGGCTCCTGTACCGCATCGCCGAAGACTACAACGTGACGGCGACACTCAATCCGAAGCCTGTGCAGGGGGATTGGAACGGCGCGGGCGCGCATACGAACTTCTCGACGCGAGAGATGCGCGAGTCGTACGACGCCATCGTCAGGGCGTGCGAAGCGCTCGGCGCAAAGCGAGAGCTGCACATGGAGAATTACGGCGCCGGGATCAAGAACCGCCTCACGGGTGAGCACGAAACCCAACGATGGGACGAGTTCAGCTTCGGCGACTCGGATCGAGGAGCGTCGATTCGGATTCCATGGCACTGCGTCGTCGATCGAAAGGGCTATCTGGAGGATCGCCGCCCGAATGCGAATATGGACCCCTATGTGGTCACTCGGCTGCTTGTCGAGACTTGCTGCGGCGCTTTCGAGTAGCTGGGAAAGCGCGGATGGCGTCACTTGGGAAAGCAATCCACGACGGTTCATCCGCGCCCGGATTACATCATCCCAAGAAAGGGGTTCTTCCCTCTATCTGTGCCCTCGTTCTGCTGGGATCATCCGTCGCGCACGCGAGCGGACTAAGCGAGTTTCTCCGACTCGCGATGGAGCGTAGTCCGGAGATCGAGCGGATCGAACGCGGTTACCAGGTCGCTCGCGCGGCGGCGGATCTCGAGCGTTCGGGACTGGGTTCGGTCGTCGAGTGGTCGGTGCTCGGCCCCAGTTACGCGACGGTGGAGAGCCGGCAGGCCCTTTTCGAGGGAAGCGATTATCTGACTACCGACTCCGAGGCGTTCTCTTATGGATCGTCGGTTTCACTGAGCAGGCGCACGCCTTGGGGGGGGGTGTTCAGGGCCGGAGGGGGGTGGACCCGCATCGATCTCGATCAGACGACATCGCTGCCATCCGATCTTCAGCTCCCCGATGAGCTCGATCAGGAGTTCCGGGTCGACACGAGCAATCTCGAAGGGAACGTTCGGGTTACGCTTCGTCAACCGCTCTTCGCGGGAAACGAGTACGAAGAGACTCGGGCGCGGGCCGAGGTGCATGATCGTCGCGCCGAGCTTTCGCTCCGAGTGCAGCGGGGGCTCACCCAAGTGAGAATGGCGGCGGACTACTTCGCGTACCAGACCGCGTGCGCGGAGCTCGAGAGAAAGGAGCGGCGGCGCGATCTCTTGCTGGCGCGCCTCACGGCGATCGAGGCGGAGCATCGCAGGGGGGGCGCGGCGCTTCTGGAGGCACGGAACGCGAAGCTCGAACTCGGGCGAGAGGAGGTGAAGGTGCTCGAATCCGTGGCGCGACTCAGGGAGGTCGAAGAGCGTCTGCGCATGGCGATCCGGGTTCCGGCGAACGCTCCGATTCCGGTGGCGCGGGACACGATCGCGGTCGATCGCACGATTCCGGTGGAGACGCCGGCGCTCTCGATGGCGTTGGAGCGCCGCCCCGATCTGGCAATTCTCGAGGAGCAGATCGAGGAGCAGGGAATGGCCGAGGACGAAACCATGAGCCAAATCGGGTTTCGGCTCGATCTCGTGGGAAGCCTGGCGATGACCGGTTTCGGCTCCGATTTCGAGGCGGCGCGCGAGACCTGGGGCCTCAACGAGATCGAGATCGGTGTGGGCGCGTCGGTGCCGATTTGGGACGCGGGCCTCAGAAGGGCCACGCGGGACGGTCTGCGCGCCGAGATGGCGTCGCGGAAGCTGGAGCTGGAGCTAGCGCGGCAGCGGGCCAGGCTCGAGATTAGAGGGCTGCAACGGCAATTCGAGACGTCGCTCGCCCTGCTCGAGTTGGCGGAAGAGAATCTCGATCTCGCTAGAGAGAACGAGCGCATCGCCAAGGGGGAGGCGGCTGGGGGGGCTTTGCCCCTTGATGCTCTTCGTGAGATCGAGCTCGCGGTGGTCGACGTCACGGCCGAGGTGATAGCCGCGCGTGCCCGGCTGATGTTGGCGAAGCTGAACTTCCATCACGCAATCGGCGAGGACCCGCTGGAGGTGCTCCAGTGAGCAGCGATCCGATCGAGCGCACTGGGTTCGTGTTCATTGGGGCCGGCGCGGTCGGAACGGCTCTCGCTGTTCTGCTGCGCGATGAGGGGATGTCGATCCGTGCGGTGGCGAGCCGGCGGGAGCTATCGGCGAGGCGGGCCGCGGCGATCCTGGGGGGCGCGCAGGTGGTGGAAGACCCGGTCGAGGCCGCCCGGCTGGGTCTGAATATCTTCATCTCGACTCCGGACGAGACGATACGAGAGATGGCGCAGAGGTTGGCGCGCGCGAAGGCGGTTGGTCCGGGTTGCCGGGTCATCCACATGAGCGGCGCCTACGGTCTCGAGCCGCTGGAACCACTTCGCGACACTGGAGCATGGATCGGCGCTTTTCATCCCCTACAGGTGTTCGCATCGTGGGAGCGGGGGCGTGAGCTGATCCCCGGATCCACGATCGGTATCGAAGCCCCCGATGAAGAGACGCGAACCTATCTGTTTGGACTGGCGGCACGGATCGGAGCTCGGCCGGTGGCGATTCCGACGGGGGCGCGAGCTCTCTATCACGCCGGTGCTGTGTATGCATCGAACTACTTGGTGACGGTGATGTCGACAGCGGTCGAGCTCTTGCGCGAGGCGGGCCTCGGTTCCGAGGAGTCGCTCGAAATGCTCATGCCATTGGCCCGCGGAGCCCTGGAGTCGATCACGACTGAAGGGGACGCTGCCCGAGCACTGACCGGGCCGATCGTGCGCGGAGAGATCGATGTGATCCGTTCGCATATCGCCGCGATCGAGAGCGCCCTTCCGAAGGCGATTCCCTTGTACAATGAGTTGGGGAAAAGTGCGCTGGCGCTAGCGCGACGGCGGAGAGGGTTCCGGCGAGAGCTCGAATCGCGCTTGGAGGAGCTGCTCAGTTGATCGAACGCTACCGAACGACAGCACTGGTTCTCTCGTTGGCCTTCGCCGCCCGGTTGACCGGATCGAGCGGGGCGTGCGCTCAGGCGGACGAGATCCCCGCCGCTACGGACAGCGCGGAGGTGTCGCCGGTGAGCGGGGTCGATGGCAGCAAGACGCTGACGGAGCTCTCCGACGCGTTGCGGGCGCTCCGTGCGCGCGGAGGCGGACGGGCGGCCGGCGGTCTGCCCGGGTTCCAGCCGGACGAGCTCGATCTTCGGGCGGAGCTGCAAGCATCGCGCGGCGATATCGTGGGGGCGATCGAAACCCAGTCGCGCGCGATCGAGCAGCGCGGGGGGACGGTCGATCGCTATCTGACGCTCGGGCGCCTCGAGGCGGAGCGGGGCAATCTCAAGGTTGCGGCCGACCATTTCATGCGCGCATGCACATTGCAGGGGGCGGCGGTCGATCAACAGGATCCCGATCACGCGTTGCGTCCCTTGGATGTGGATCGCGCCCGCCGCCTGGTCGCCCGAATCAGAGCGGACGATCCGAACGATACCGCGCTGCGGTCGCTTCAAATCGAAGTGCTCTTGCGGGCAGCCCTGCCGTGGCAAGCGGCGGCCATCGCCTCTGAGGGGGCACGAGGGGAGGCGCCCGCCGAGCGCCACCTCGATCTGGCGCTGACCTGGAGAGCCACGGGACGGCCGGATTCGTGCCGCTTCGCGCTCTTCGCGGTCGATTCCCTGCCCGAGGCCGAGCTGTTGCGGGCGCTTCTCGATCTCGACGCCGGGCGACAACCTCGCCAAACCGAATTCGAGGAGACCGAACGGCTCGACTGGGCGCCGCCGGCGGCCTGGGATGCCGTGCCTCTGTACCTGAGCTCCTTGAATGCCGGGTCCAATCGACTGCTCCAAGACCATGAGCGTTTCGCCGAAAAGTGGCCGGAAGATGCGGGGGGAACGGTGGGCGCCGCCTTCGCCATGGTGTTCGCTAATCTGGGGAGCACGTTCACCGAAGAACGGATCAGGCGGATGGGGCCATATGGCCACCTGGTCGAGGCGGTCGAGGCACTTCATTGGCATGCACACAAGACAGCGTGGAGGGCACTCAGCGCATGGGTGCACGCCAAGCGAAGCAAATCACCGGGGCAGGGTCGTATCGCCCAGATGAGCCCCTTCCTGAATCCCAGCTTGCTCGCGCGTTTTCTGGCCGAGCGCTTTTCCGACGACCTCGAGGCGCTCCGGATTCTGGCGAGGGGGTTCGAGGACGCGGGAGAGTGGGCAGCGGAGGACGTGTTTCTGCGTCGTTTGGACTTCACACGGAAGTCGCCCGAGCGACGAATGCGAGCCAGATGGCATCTGCGCCGATTCGAGAGCGCCGCGAGCCTCGACGTTCTGGGCGTGGCGCCGCGCTTGCTCGCTCGCGACGCGGCTTCCTTGCGAGGCGAAGCGTGGCTACAGCTGGGCGATCCGCAGCGGGCTCTTTCGGCGATCGAGCAGCCGGGAGGGGAGCAGGATCCTCTGGCTGCGCGCGTGAAGCTGAGAGCCTTGATGGCGATCAGCGATATGGAAGGCGCTGAAGAGATGGCCGATGAGTTCGGCCTGTGCAGAGAGAGCTCCGCGATCGAGGCGGGGTTGGCCTGCGTGGAGCTCCACGATGCCCGCGGAGACCAGCACGCAACCGTGGAGCTTGCGCGTCGGCTCGTCGCCCGACAACCGAATGCTCCCGAGCCCTTGCTCTTCCTCAGTCGGCTCGAACGTCGTGCTGGTTCACCGAGACGGGCGCTGCTCGCGGCGGACCGCGCGCTGTCGATAGCTCCCCAGAGCCCCCGAGTGCATTTCGCCAGGGGCCGGGCGCTGGAGCAGCTCGGAACCGATGCCCGCGTCTCTCGACTGCCGCGACAGGCCGAGGCGCTGGCCGCGTTTCGGGCCGCCTCTCAGCTGGCTCCCGATTTCAAAGAGGCGAGGCTGGCCCTGGCGCGGCGACTCGGTCCCTCGCACCCGCATGAGGTCAGGCTTCTGTTGAGCGGCGTGGAAGAGACCGGGGTGTCTGAGGATCTGCTGCTGCGAGCACGCGCGGAGTCGGTCCTCGGGCACGAGGAGTCGGCGATCGCGGCCTTTGCGATCGTGGAGGCGCGAGGAGAGCTCACGACCTCGGCGCGCCGGGAGTACGCGGAGCTTTTGCGAGGCTCTGGGGAACGGTACGACGCGATCCGAATCATCACACCCCTGCTACAGAACCAAGAGGAGTGGGAGGCCCGCCAGGAAGCGGCGCGAGATCTGTTGGCGCTGGGCAGATCGGATCAAGCGATTGTGCTGTTCGAAGAGGCGATAGACACTGCCCCCGATCAGCTTTCGCTGCGACGGGAGTACATCGAGGCGCTCACTGCCGTAGGCAACACCCGAGGCGCACTGCGTGCGGCACATGCCACGACAGAGGTCTTTCCTGACTCATCGAGCGCCTGGATTGCCTGCCTCGAAGCAGCGGAGGTCGCCGATGACCAGGAATCGATTATACGAGCATCGGGGCGGCTCGTGTCGCTTCGTCCGGGAAGTCCTGATCGCGGGTACTGGGAAGGGTGGGTGCAGCTCGGCCGGGGCCGACTGCTCGCTACTCGATTGGAGTTGGAGAACGCAAGAAGGAGCAGTGTTTCGAAGGAACGCATGGCACGTTTGACGAAGGCGATCGCGGACAGGGCCGAAGCCGTGGGTGGTGAAGCGCCACATGGCACGAGGGCGGCGAGGGGGTTTCTGGCGCAGGCCGATACCGTGGGTGCGCTTTCGGCACTGTCTCAGAGTTTGGCGGCGGATCCCAGCGACAGCGATGCGCGCATTCTCGTGGGGGAGATCCACATTAGGCGAAACGAGGCGACGAAAGCGTTGGCGACGATCTCACCGCTGATCAATGCATCGATCGTGGACGTCGATCCTCGGGCACTTCGCGTTGCGGGACTGGCGCACAACCTGCTGGGCAATCTAGTCGAGGCGGAGATCGCATTCGAGTTGGCGATCGCGATGGGCATCATCGACCCCGAGGTACACTTCCGACTCGCGTTGCTCCGTGTGATGCGAGGTGACATGGGAACCGCCGCCGAAGACCTCGGGGGATTTCTGGACGAGTCGCCGGGGAGCCCCTTCGCCGACCAGGCACTCGATCTCTATCTGCGGCTCGGGGGGCAGTAGAGGCGGTTTCATAACCACCTCGGTCTCGCTTCGTCAGCCGTAGTAGTCGGCGAAGTTGTTGGGTGTTTCGTACACTCTGACGCGGTGCAGTATCGCTGGTGAGACTCGGCTCGCCAGCTTGCCCCAGATCGCCACGGCCAGATTCTCGGCCGTGGAAGTCAGTCCCCCGAGCAGGTCGACATCGATATCCAAATGCCGATGATCGATTCGACTCACGATCTCCTCTTGAATCAGAGTCTTGAGATCACGGAGGTTGATGACCATGCCGGTGGTGGGATCAGGCTCGCCCTTGACAGTTACCTCCAAGGCGTAGTTGTGCCCATGGCCGCTCGGGTAGGAACAAGGACCGAAGATACGGAGATTGGTCTCGTCGTCGAGAGCAGGGCTGCGGAGTCGATGGGCCGCGCAGAACTCAGCTCTCCTGGTTACGTAGATCATTGTGGTTCTTGTCTTGCGTTCAGCCGCCAAACCCCTGCGTCGAGCGGGCTCGCCGGCCCATGCTGCGCTGGCTCGTTCGTGGCTCGAAAGACGAGAACTCGGGACCAACGGGTGGCTTGTTGATGATCAGAATGACCTCGCCGTACTCCTTCTTGAAAGCCACGCGCATGCGTTCACCCGCTTCCACGCTCGTCACCAGGCCGGTGCCGAAAACCGGATGGTAGAGTCGTTCTCCTTCTTTGTACACATGCGACGGATCGTACTGTCGCACCGGAATCATAGCGGTGGTTGCAACGTCGTCGCTCTCGCTTTCATCGAGATGCAATATGCGCGCGTCGAGCTTCCGCAATTCATCTTTGTGCCTCTCCTTGTCGGAGAGCGCACGGACAATATCGTCACGCCATGACCATTTCTTCCCGCGAGGCAGAGCACGATTGATGGAGCTGAGCTTGTGGCTATAGGTCGTTATGTAGTGTTCCCACCGGCGAATCTCGATTCTCGCCGCATCCGCGTCAGCGTCGCGGAGGTGTAGCTTCACTCGCTGCGTCTGTCGTTCGATCAGATGATTCATCGCCAGCTTCAAAGTTGCTCCGAGTCCACCGTGCAGTCGCTTGGAGAGGTTGATCAGAGACCGGTCGATACTCTGGGGGCGCAAGTCGCCTGAGTCGAAGTACTCGGCGATTCTCTCCACGAGTTCCTGTGGCCCCAGGTCCAGTGTCCGCGCCCGCGTTCGCGTTTGGATGACATCTTCCCAACGCGATGCTCCGGCCTTGTCCAGAAGCTCTGCATCGGAGTGCCCCTTATCTCGCAACTGATCCAACAAGAGAGCCATCTTCTTGCAGGGGAAACTCTCGATTTGGCCGTTGAAATAGGCCTTGAACGTCCTGGGGTTGATTCCCAATGCCTTCGCCGCCCGGCTTCGACTTCTGAAACTGGTGCTGTGGAGCTCTAGCAGCAGCAGCACGGTGTCGTCGATCTTGCACATGACATGATCGGTCTGTCGCAGATCGGACGGGCAGGCTCTCGCGGCCAAGTCGCGCAGCGTCACACCGTCGAGCTGAACGCGGATCTCATCTTCGCTGTAGCGTGTTCTCACTGCTTCGGCGATTCTACGGAATACGTACAAGGCCATGTTGGAGTTGCCCGCTACGTACTTCGCAAGTGTGTCTTTGGAGACACGGAGCTCGGACGCCGCCCGCTCATAGTTGGGATAGAGGTTCAGATAGAGGTCTATCAGCCGCCGAACCTGTTGATCGATCGCCACGACCTTCCTGGCCCGGCGCTGTTGGTCTGTGATTGTCATGCCGCGCACCCCGCTCGACTGATGCTGTGTTTGACCAATGCCTCAAATCGAATCGTAGTTCAACTCTAGCCAAAGCGGAGAGGTGAATCAACAGAAAAGATGAAAATATTGAAGAGCCGAATTTCGGTGTCCCCCGGGGGGGGCTCCTTCAGCCGATCAGATCCGCGTGACGGTGGCGAAACTTGGCGGCCCACAGGCGAATGAAGTCCTCGTACGGGCGCGCATAGAGCCTGCACCAGCGCTTCATGACGCGGGCCTGGTATTCGAGGTAGCTCTCCATGATCGGCTCCCGATCGCTCCTCTGGGGAGCGGGGGCTTCTGATTGGCGTCCACTTCAGAGACGCAAGATGCGTGCCTCGCGGCGGAGCCGCGGAAGTCGAGAGCCGGAACAACGGGATTCCCTAGAAGTACGCCGGCGACATCAATGGACGAGGAGACGGGTAAGGTCTGCGGGCGGAGAGCTTAGGCGCGTGCGTCGCAAGTCGGTCGTGATGACTGCGATTCGCGCGAAGCCTGACCCGGGACTCGCATCGGCTCCGGATGTCGATCGGAGCGCGAGTGCAAGTTGCACTTTTTGAATGCAAGAAGCGGGCAGTGTACTCGATGTTGACACTCGGCCCCGCGCCGAACCCGCGCGATCACCCTCGCGGGCGATCGCGCGAGCTTGGAGGCGGCGACGTCGGATCGCTTCCGGGTCGCCGCGAGCTCTACTTACGCTTGAGCTGCATCGAGAGCTGGATCGGCGTGGCGGCGTC
>CAZFNT010000103.1:0-985 GCA_964520315.1 uncultured Gemmatimonadota bacterium | reverse complement strand
CCACGACCTGCGCCATTCCAGCGGCGGCGGTGACCTTTCGGGTTCTGCGTGTGGGCGCGGCTTTCTTGGCCGCGGGACGCCTCTTCGCTGTGGTCTTTCGCGCGGTGGTCTTTCGCGCGGCGGTCTTTCGCGCTGTGGTCTTTCGCGCTGTGGTCTTTCGCGCTGTGGTCTTTCGCGCGGTGGTCTTTCGCGTCGCCTTCTTGCCCGTTGCGGCCTTGGGTCGACCTGGCTTCCTGCGCACAGGGCCGGCTACCTTCGGTCGCGGCGTGACTCTCTTGCCGACCTTCCTGAGACCCTCTTCGCGCATGTCCTGGAAGACCTTCACGGACGATTGGCCGAAGACGGTGCGCTTGCCCATCTTCTTCGTCTTAAAACGAGAAGGTGCACTCTTCACGTACTTGTGCAGTTGGGCGCGGTTGATTCCTGTCAAACGAGACATCTCAGACAAGTTGTACCAAGCGTTGCTGGCGGCTGCCATGAGGATATCCTCCTGCGGTGTGTGGCGGTTGATCCCGCCCCTTGCTCTATGTGTGACTAGGAGCCTGTTGTGCAACAGGCCCACGGATCCAGGGTGAAGCCATCGACAATGCGATCTTCAGATGAGAATCGCCCTCGCCGAAGACGCCCCCCTGGGACTGCACTCGACCGATTCGAGGCACTCAGTGTGTCGGTCGGTAGAGTGAAAACTGCCCTAATGGAGCGTACGTCAAACGCGGTTGCGTGGAATTGCATCCAATGAACTTGTAGCGTCATCCGCTCTTTGAAGTTGGACTCGAGGCTCGCTGGGAGCGCCATTGTCGACTGATTGAGCTCTGTTGACCACTTGTTTGTGAACATGGCGCTAGCAATGTTGGCCGGCAACATATAACAATTTCATCTCGGTGTCTACCTTTTATATAGCCGCTTTCGAGGCCAGCCGGCGCATGAGGTGTAGAGTGGACCCCAATGTCCAGACAAAAAACGCCTGGGTTTAGGTTGTTCTTGG
>CAZFNT010000102.1:0-10507 GCA_964520315.1 uncultured Gemmatimonadota bacterium | reverse complement strand
GGGTCGGCCTCTCTAATTGAGTGACGACAGTATTTTTTGCAGCCAGCGTGCCTCCGACTCCGTGAGCTCTGCGTGCAGCTCGGCTGGGCGGCGTTTCACGAGGTCGCGCAGGGCTTCGAGCCACTCGAGTGTTTCGACACCGGCCCCCAACTCTCTCGCAAGACGCAGCGCAGAATCGAGATCGGGTACTCGGCGGTAGGCGTTGAGCGCGTCTTGCGGCTCGCCTGCCTTCTCGAAAAGTGGTGCTGCCTCTACGAAACGTCCCAGGCCCGTGAGGACGCGGGCTTCGAGCGCGGCGGGAGGAGGATCCAAGAGCGAGAGCATCTCGAATGCGGCTTGGAAGCGGCCTGCGTCTAGAAGCACGCCGACGGCTTCCTCTCGAAGTGTCGCGATTCCGGCGGCGGTGGACGCTTCGTGCAATCCAAGCGCGCCGGCCGCGGCGGGCAGCGAGCGGCAGATGGCGTCCGCTGTCGCCGGTGAGCGGATGCCGCGATTCAGGTCCCTCTCCCAATCCCCTTTCCAACGCTTGAGCGCCGCCGCCAACCAGGCGTCTAGGGGGGCCGCGGTTTCGATGGCGCTGGCCAGATCGAGCAACGATTTCGGTCTCTTCGATTCGGGGGTCCGCTGCCACTTCACGAGAGCTCGGAGAACATCGGCCGATTCGTTGCTTCCCGCCTTCTTGGCGGACTCCTTCGCCTCGATCATTAGCTCTCCCACGGCGAGCCCAACATCGGCGGCCGAGCCGACGATTCCCAGGGCGATCTTGGCGCGTGCGCAGTGGGCCTCGCGCCGGAGCGCTTCGTCGCCTACAGCTTCGGCCCGCTCGGGGTCGCCCAATCGCCGGACCGCCTGCTCGGCCCTTCTCCAGGCACGAATCGGATCGGTATCGATCGAAGCCTGCGCGTCGTCGATGCACGCCCGAACGAGCTCATGGGGCTCGCTCGAGGGGGCGTGCATCAGGGTCAGGAGATCGGCGCTGGTCATGGGAAGGGGATCGAACTCTCGCAGGAAGTCGCGGGTGGTTGCGGCGGCCTCAGGGTCGAGATCGAAGAAGATCAGGGTCTCCGTGGCACGGCTGACCGAGACACGAAAGCGATCGATCGCGGTTCTCTTCCAGAGCAGGGCGAGCCTCGAATCGTCGCTCGCTTTGTCGGCGGCGATTTCGGCGAGCCAGCGCCCTGGATCGAGGATGCAGACGACCTGGAACTCCCGACCTTTGGCCTCGACCGGGCTGAGCAACGATTCGATCAGCTCAGGCGGCACATTTTCGGCGGCCGCCCTCGAGAGGCGAATCAGAGCAGTGCCAGGGCGCGCCGCGAGTGCTTTGAGTGCTTCGGCGACCGATCCGCCGGCGGCGTCCGCTTCGCAGTGCATGATTGTGTCGTTGATTACGTCGCTGATCCGGGCGTCGGCCACACCGCGGGGGCGCGCGCTCTTGGGAACATGGCCGTAGAGCGATGAGACACGATTGATCAGGTGCCCGATGCGGCGAGGCGAGCGCAGGTTCGTCGCGAGAGAGATGCTCTCCGGGCGCCCTACGCGCGCGGCGATCATATCTTTGAACCAACCCCAATCGAAGTCGGTCGGGCGAACGGTCTGCCCTTCGTCACCTGCGCAGAGAAAGCGCGGTGGCACGCCCTCTCGGGTGGCGATGCCGGCCAGAAGAGCCGGGACCAACGCTTCCACCGGGGTGAGGTCTTGCACTTCGTCGAGCACGATTCGATCGGGGGGAATGAGCGAAGAGGGCCATCGTTTGGTTCGCAATAGCTCTCGAGCCGCGCGCGCGGCGTGCAGCAGGTCGGGGAAGTAGAGCTCGATCGGGTTCGAAGTGAGTGCATCGACCACATCGAGCACCGCGCGTGTCGCAGGGCCGCCCAATTTTCGCGAGCGCCGCTGACGGTAGGCCGGCCCCCGCAGCCGGGTGCGGTCGCTGCTTTCGAGCCGGGTCGGCTGATCGGGCAAGGCGGCGCCGACGAGGTGGGCGCGGATCTCGGCGAAGAGCGATTCGGGGTCTTTCGACCAGGGGCCCAGTGTGCCGGCTGGAAGATGCGCCGTGTCGGCCAGGAAACGATCCCGCTGACTCCCGAAGCTACCCGCGACCGGCGGCTGGACGATCGTGGAGAGCAGATCGGTCATCGCCCAGGTCTCGACCTCGGTGTTGGCCGGAGCGAAGGTGGCGAAGTGCTCGGTGGCCAGCTCGGTCAGGCGGCGGGACCAGGTGATGTACAGAACATTGTCGCCACCTCGCAGATCGACCGCTCGCCAGAGGGCTTCGGTCTTGCCGGTGCCGGGGTGGCCGATCAGAACACGGATCGGGCGATCGGAGAGCGCGAACGCCTCTTGCTCCGGGGTCCAGGGAGCGGGATGATCGACATCGTTCTCGAGATCGGCGACGTTCAGGGCGTAGTAATCGTCCAGACGGCTTGGGTCGAGCGGCGTGTGGTCATCGTGGTGGCGCATCGCCCGCACGAAGATCGCTCCCTCGGGTGCCTCGAAGCCCTCGACGGGCGGCGCGTAGTGGGGCACCCACCATGCGTAGTACTGCGATCCGCCCCGCCCGCCGAGAGGGGTGCGGCGCCAGCCACGATTCGTTTTACCCTTGGTCGCCTTGGTGATACCGGTTCGCCCGTGAGCCGCCAGGTGCCGCAGCACGAGAGTCGCGCGCTGGCGCAGGTCCAGGTTCGACGAGCCCAGCACGGCGTCGGTGAAATCGGCGTGGCAGTAGAGCGGATGCCCGGTCGCTGCACGATGCTCGACGCCGCCGTCGGGGCGGTCGGCGTGGCGTGAAGGCGCAGGAGGTTGTGACTCGGGCGACACGTGGATTGCTCACTTCGCTGGTGGGGCCGGGCAAGTGAGCATTCTAGCGCACCTGATCAGGGCATCAGATCCCGATATGCATCGTAGTCGTGGATGAAGAAACCCTGGAAGTTTGGGTGCGCGCCGTATGCGGCGTAGACCTCTTCGAGCTCGCGCTCCATGGCGAAGTAGCCTTCGTCCCAAAATGTGATCTTGGCCGGGCTCACGTCGGCGGTCTCGACACCGATCACCACGGGATGCATCTCGATCTCGCCGGCCGTATGGTCGAGGATTCCGTCGGGCGCTTCGGCGTGATCCCTGTAGGCCATGATCGATGGGGTATCGACGAGCCTGGCGACGTACCAGTTGAGCGTGTGGGGCTCGGTCTCACCATCTATCGTTAGCAGCAGATCGGGGTTCTCGTCGTACCAGAAGGGGATCGCATGGTGGAAGGGCAAGGCTCCGATCCGTGTGTCAACGCCCCGAAGGTAATCGATGTAGTTCTGCGATCGTTCCTCGACCCTCGCCCACCAATCGTCGTTGTTGGCGGAGTAGGGCTCGGAATCGTCCATGATCCCGTCGAAGGGGACGCCTGAGAGGGCGATCGCTTCGTAGTAGCTCCAGCCTTCGTCCCAACAGGTGTCCTGCCCGGGGATTCCGGCATCACAGGGGACGGTGAACCAGCCGTAGCCGCCCAGGGCGAGCACATCGATTCCCATGCCGTGGGCTCGATTCACGAAAGCGGTGTAGTTAGCGATACCGTTCGGTTTGTCGTAACCGACATCGTATGCACCGATCGCGATCGTATCGATCCGTCTGGTGCGGGCGAAACGGAGCAAACGGTTGGTCTCGACGTCGTCTCCGGCGATGTCGCCACTCCAGACGAAGAGCAAGCGATGGCCCAGATATGGGACATGCCTGGCCCCTTGGAACACGGGAGAGAGCGGCGTTGCGCCGAGTATGGCGCCGATCATGATCGTAGCTCGAAAGTCCATCGAGGCCTCCTAAGGTTCATCGGCCTCTTCGAAGAGCCGATCCAGCACGTCCCCCAATACGTTCCACTCTCGCGGAAGAAGGGCGGAGCTTCAATCGATGCTAACCCCCGGTTCTGCGGCAATACCCAAACGCTGGAGACCGGCCACGACCGGACCCACCCAGATTGGGTAATCCCGGCCTGATGCCGCGCCGATCTAGTAAGGGGAGCACATCGGTTCGATGCGCGCCGCAAGGAACCCCGCATCATGTCTCCTTCCTCTTCGCTGGAGATCATCAACGTCCTCCTCGTGGAAGACAGTCCCGTCGATGTCGAGATCGTCGAGCGGACGCTGAACGAATGGCACGGGATTCAGTTCCGAGTGGAGCGTGCGGGAAGCCTCGGGGCGGCGCGCCTTCTGCTTGCGACGACCGCGCCGGATGTCGTCTTGCTCGATCTCGGATTGCCCGACAGCAAGGGGTTGCAGACCCTGTTCGCGGTTCTCGCCGTCGCGCATGACACCGCGATCGTCGTTCGCACGGGGGACGACGACGGCGACACGGGCTTGCAGGCTATCGAGCTTGGCGCCCAGGACTATGTTGTGAAGGGAGCGCTGCGCTGCTCGGTTCTCCCTCAAGTCCTGCTCTTCGCGGTTCATCGCAAGCGCTTGGAGATGACTCGATTGAAGGGAAAGGTGCGGCTCGCCACCGTCCTCTCTACCGTGCCGGCTCTGTTGTGGACCGCTGATCGGTCGGGTGAGATCGATTGGTGGGCGGGAGCCGCGGTGGAGACTCTTCGTCTCGATCCTGAGGACCACACTTCGAATCAGCTATTCGATCGGCTCGACCGCGGATCCGGTGAGATCTCTGCGCGCGAGGCCCACGAGTCCGCCTGCGCCGGTCGCACCATGGCTTTCGATTTCGAGTTCGAGGGCCGTCTGTACGAAGTACATCTGGGACCCATCGAAGATGACACCGGGCGCCGCATCGGCGCGGTTGGATTCGCTTTGGACGTCACAGAGGGCAGGCAGCGGGCGGCTCAGCTCAGGCTGCGCGACGTCCAACTCGAAGACACTCTGTCGCAAGATGCCTTCCGTGGAATCGCGGCCCGAGTCGGGACCGAGCTGCTGGACGTCCTCGGGCAGATGGCGCGGCGATTGGAAGGACTGACGCAACGCTCCGATACGCTCGTATGTCGCACTGGAGCGGAGCTGGGCCATGCGACAGCTCGCGCGCAAGCGCTGGTCCGTCAACTGCTTGCATTCGACCGCTGCATGAGCGCTCGGCCGGAACCGGTCGACCTGAGCGTGTTTCTGCCGCAGATGGAGGCGGTTCTAGGCGCTTTGACTGGAGACGAGATCGAATTCTCGATGTGCGTGCCTCCCGGCAACTACTGGACGCTCATCGATTCCGGACACCTGGAGCACGCGCTGCTGAGCTTGCTATCCGCGTCGCGTTCCTCTACTCCGGATGGAGGGAGTATTGGACTGGAGCTTGCAGCGCTCGCGCCTGATCAGGCGGCCGAAAGGCTGGGCGACGTTCATCGCGTCGGGCATCGATATGTCGCGATTGTCGTGCGCGATTCCGGTTTCGGTTGGGACTGCTCGGCGCAGCCAGCGCACACGGGCATCATCGGTGTACGGCGCTCCTCAGATTCCGAGATCAACGGCGATTGCGAAGCATCCAGCATCGAGAGCTTCGCGAATCGATTCGGTGGTGCTTTCACGTCGTACTGCGAGCTCGGGGAAGGGCATCATGCGGAGCTCGTTCTGCCTTTGGTAGAGGTCTCCCAGCCTGAACTCTCCCCGCCGGGTCGCGCGACCTATCCCTTCGCCACGGTTCTACTGATCGATGACGATCCCGAGGCGTGCGCCGAAGTGATCGACAGACTCGCCGACGAGACGATCAGAGCCCTCGTGGTCCGCGACGTCGAGCAAGCACAGGAGATCGCAAGAACTCTGGAGGAACCGATCGATCTGGTGCTCACCGACTCGGATGGGCTGGGCCCGGATGGCCTCGAGCTGGCGGCCCAGCTTCAAGCGGACGGCCACGTGTCCACCATTCTGGTAATGGCTGGCGCTCGAGAACCCCTGGCCGGCTCCGGCAATGGGCCGTCCCGAATCTGCTCGCCGCTGCGATCGATGACGGCGGTCGATGCTCTCCGAGTCGTCGCGGGCGCGCTTGCCGGCGCTGCGGCAATACCGAGCATGGCCGGAGAAGTAGCGTGAGATTCAAGGGATCTCTTCTGGCTTTCAAGGGCGCCGGTGAGTTCGAGCTCTACAGACGTCTTCTCGGCATGGACTTCCCAGAGGGCGCGGTGATTGCCAGGGACGTTGCGGACGAGTACGGCCGCGTGCTCCTGAAAGAGGGCGCCGATTACGGGCCACGCGCGCATCGGAAGCTACGCTGGATCGAGAAGGAGGCGGGCCGACGCAGCCCGGTTCTCTTCGAACTCGGTCCTGAGTTGACCGCCAAGATCCAGGATGGAGTCAGGATCTTGTTCAAGTTGCTCCTGGATCGCTCCACGGCGCGTGGCGTCTTCCGCGGAGCGCTGGAGAGCGAGCCGATCTCGATCGATGATCTCATGGCTCCGCTGGAGGAAGACAGCGATCTGCTGCTCATCGCCGCGCAGCTCTACGTCGAAGAGGCAAGGCTTTTTGGCGAGAGACAGGTCTCGGTTTTCGAGCATTTCTTTGGACAAGTGCTTACCGCTGAACTCGGACTCCGATTCGTCGAGACTTTCGAAGGCGAGCTTCCAGTTCCGGGTGGCGATCGGACTCTAGTTCACAGGGTCCTCATCAACTCCTTTGCCGGCGTGTGGGGGGTCATGCCGATGCTGGCCGATCTGCCGCGCAACAAATGGCAAGCGGCCATTCTCACGGGACGTATGGCGGGTCTGCAATCGGCCAAGCTGCGTGAGTGCGAATCCCGGGTGCTCAAGGCGCTGGAGTTGCTCGGTCGCTGGGTGCGAGATGGCACGCCGGTTCCCGATCGCGGCGACATACCGAGCGCCATCGCGCGCTTTCTCGGCGCGAGCGACATGCTGGCCCGGGGCATCAATGCTGGCTGGGGGCGGTATCGACCGCTGGTCGATGCGGTGGATCGGCTCTTTGTTCGAGCGAGAACCCAGGTGTTGGATCGTCCCGTGGTGGACTCACTTGCGAGAGGGTTCCAACTGCAACAACTTTTCGAGTACTACGACGAGCTCGATTACATCCTCGATGAATGTCCCTACATCTGTGGCATAGCTTATCCAACCCGCAATCGTCACAGCGCGACCGTGATTCTGTGTCGTGACAACCGCATGGGGTGTGAGCATATCCGCAATGGTGTCACGCCGGTGTTGGTCGTGGACAAAGTACCGGAGATCGAAACCGGGGAGTACTCGATTTGTGACCGTCTCTCGGGTCGTCTGGCCGAACTCTACAGGCGCCACTATCGCAGAATCAAAGACACGGCCCTGACAGAAAGACCCGGCACCGGGCTGTCGCCTGAGATATCGGGCGCGACGGCCAAAGACTGGTCAGGCTCGGAGGGGGATCCTCTCGCCGCGATGGAGAGTGACGCGGAGCCGCATTCGCAAGCTGCGGCGCCAATGTCCGACGCGGATCTGCTAGCGACTGAAGAGTCGGACTACTGAGTAGCCGTCTCGTTGCACCATCTGCTGAGAATGTCTCTCAGTGGTCGCTGTGATAGCCTCAACGGCTCGAAATCCCGACGAGTCGAAAGGGCTTCGCCATGCTCCTGATCGATCGCGACGGGCCGATCCGTCGTATCACCCTGAACCGCCCCGAAGTTCGAAATGCGTTCAACGATGAGCTGATCGCGGCGCTGGCCGATGCCGTCGCCGAGGCCGGGCGCGACGGTGAAGTCCGCTTCATCGTGCTCGCGGGGGCGGGGAAGCTCTTCTGTGCGGGGGCGGATCTGAATTGGATGATGAGGGCGGCGGGCTACAGCGCCGAAGAGAACCGTCGCGACGCTCTGCGCATGTCGCAGCTCTTCGAGAGCATGATCGAGTGCCCGAAGCCGATCATCGCTCGCGTGCACGGCGCGGCGTTGGGCGGAGCCACCGGCCTCATTTCAGCCTGCGATATCGTCGTCGCCGAAGAGGGGACCGTCTTCGCTTTCAGTGAAGTGAAGCTGGGGATTCTGCCCGCGGTCATCAGTCCACACGTCATCCGGAGAATCGGAGCGGTTCATGCCCGTCATTGGTTCATGACCGGCGGACGATTCGACGCGACCGAGGCGTTTCGAATCAAGCTCGTTGATCGGATCGCGGCGAAGGGGCATCTCGACGAGTCGATGGATGCGCTCGTGAGCGAGCTGCTCAGCTCGGCTCCCTACGCGATGAGCCAGGCAAAGGGCCTGGTCGAGATGGTGGCGGCGGCGCCAGTCCGCGATGTGCGAGACGATGTCGTCGATCTGATCGCTCGGTTGCGCGCCGGCGATGAGGCGAAAGAGGGCATGAGCGCTTTCTTGGAGCGGCGCAAGCCGAGCTGGGTGGCGCCGAGTCAGGAGGAGAGCGCATGAAGGCGAAGATCGCTCGCGTCCTGGTCGCCAACCGGGGCGAGATCGCCGTGCGCGTCATCAGGGCCTGTCGCGAGGCGGGAATCGAGGCGGTCGCGGTCTACTCCGAGGCCGACGCCGCTGCGCGGCATGTGCTTGCCGCCGACGCGGCTGTACCGATCGGCCCGGCGCCGGCGGCGGAGTCGTATCTGGTCCATGACAAGATCATCGCGGCGGCGCACGAAGTCGGGGCCGATGCGATCCACCCCGGCTTCGGCTTTCTCTCCGAGAATCCGGATTTTGCGGAGGCTGTTGTCGCCGCCGGGCTGATCTGGATCGGCCCGCCGCCCGAAGTCATCCGCGTCATGGGCTCGAAGACCGCCGCCCGCGAGCGGATGATCGCAGCCGATGTGCCGGTCGTGCCGGGTTTTCAAGCCACGGGGGACGAGCCTCTGGCTGTCTACGCCGATGAGGCGGAGAAGCTCGGCTACCCGGTGCTCGTCAAGGCGTCCGCGGGGGGCGGGGGGAAGGGGATGCGAGCGGTCGATCGGCCGGAAGCGCTCGCGGAGGCGCTCGAGGGAGCCCGCCACGAAGCCCAATCGGCCTTTGGTGACCCGACCGTCTATCTGGAGAAGCTCCTGGCGCGGCCCCGCCACATCGAGTTCCAGGTCTTCGGCGATGCCCACGGAGATGTCGTTCACCTCTATGAGCGCGAGTGCTCGATTCAGCGGCGCCACCAGAAGATCGTCGAGGAGGCCCCGTCGGTCGCCCTTACCGAGGAGCTGCGCGCGCGAATGGGGAGCGCGGCGGTTCAAGCGGCGCAAGCGGTGAGCTACGAGGGGGCGGGCACCGTGGAATTCATGCTCGATGAAGACGGCTCGTTCTACTTCCTCGAGATGAACACGCGAATTCAGGTGGAGCATCCGATCACGGAGTTGACGACGGGAGTCGATCTCGTGGAATGGCAGATCCTCGTCGCCGGGGGCGAGCCGCTTCCGCTCAGTCAAGACGAGATCCCGCGGCACGGTCACGCGATCGAATGCCGCATCTACGCCGAGGATCCGGCCAGGGATTTCATGCCCGCGACCGGTCGCATCGCATTCGCCGAGGAGCCCGGCGGTCCGGGTGTACGCGTCGATTCGGGCGTTGGTAGTGGAGACGAGATCAGCGCCTACTACGATCCGATGATCGCCAAGCTGGTGGTTTACGGCATGGACCGCGATCACGCAATCCGACGGATGTCTCGGGCGCTGGCCGACTATGTGCTCCTCGGGGTCACCACCAACCTCGCCTTCTTGCAGGATGTGCTGGCGCACTCCGCGTTTCATGAGGGGGACACGACGACCGATTTCATCGATACGCACATGCCTGATTGGGGGGTGGCAGAGGCGCCAGCACTCGATTCCGAGAGCGCAAGACTGGCCGTCGTCGCGGCCGCTCTTCACCACCGCAGCCATTCCACGGCCGGTAACGGAGCGGAGACGACAACAAGCCAGGGCGACCTCTACTCGCCCTGGCGCGGTGGGGACGGATGGGGACGATGAAGCAGACCTGGATCCTGGACGGAGAGACGATAGCGAGCCACCTCGCGGTGGACGGTGACTCGTTCACGGCGTTGATCGGCGAGGACGAGATCCGTGGTGAGGCGATGCTGCTGGGAAGCCACACCATTTCGATCAACGTGGGTGGCAGACGTGTCTTGGCGCGCGTCGCGGCCGATGGTGCTCGGCGGTACGTCGCATTGGAGGGACGGGTCTATGAGCTCGAGCTCCCCGATCCGCGCGCGCTCAGGCGCCGTGGCGCCGGACAGGAGACCTCCCGCAACCGCATGCGCGCTCCGATTTCCGGATCGGTTTTTGCCGTCAAAGTGGCTCCGGGAGACGAAGTCGAAGAGGATCAGGTGCTCGTGATCGTAGAGGCGATGAAGATGGAGCACCGTGTCAAGGCGCCGCGCGCGGGTGTGGTGGAGTCGGTGGAGTGCGAACCCGGCCAGATGGTCGATCAGGACCAGGTTGTTGTGGCTCTTGTGAAAGAAGGCGAGGGGGCGTAGTTCTCCAACGCCATTATTTCTCCGCGCCGACTTCCACCTCCGCGAGATCCACGCCCCCGAACCTCCGGCTCACCAGCGCGAGGGCAACCGCACCGACCGCCACGGCGAACCAGAGTGTGCAGACCCGCACGATGATCGCCGCCATGCCGGGCACGTCGTTCCCTGAAAAGCTGGCCGCCCTCG